>CAJJDJ010000185.1 GCA_905182825.1 Thiotrichaceae bacterium UBA7359 | reverse complement strand
CTAAAGATGGTACGCCAAAGACACTAGAGTTTAATTGTCGATTCGGTGATCCAGAAACACAACCAATCATGATGCGACTTAAAAGTGATTTGGTAGAACTTTGCCTCGCAGGGACAAAAGGTAACTTAAACGAATGCAATGCAGAATGGGATCACCGTGCAGCGTTAGGTGTTGTAACCTCATCCGCAGGTTATCCAGAAAGCGCAAGCAAAGGCGATGTGATTAGCGGATTAGTAAATGCAGATAATAATAACGTAAAAGTGTTTCATGCAGGAACTAAAAATGATGGTAATGACATAGTCACATCCGGTGGTCGCATTTTATGTGTCACGGGTTTAGGTGAATCAGTCACCATAGCACAAGCAGAAGCATATAAAGCATTAAAAGAAATCAGCTATGAAGGGATGTTCTACAGACAGGATATTGGTTATCGGGCTGTCAAACGAGAAGAATAGTTTTTTGTTTTAAGCTTCTTCCGAGACTGCGTTTCTAATACTTTTTGTAGATCTGATTTGTCAGAATTATCTAATGGCAAAAGAGTAAACATTTCCATTCGCTGTTCCAGGTCTTCTATGTCCCAATGTGTTGATAGGGCTTGTTCGTTCTAGATAGGGCAGTTTTCATTTGCTACATTGCTACAAACGGTAAATACAAAATCCAATACAGGGGCGTCATCGCCTGCAAACTCATCCCTAAACTTGCTTTTAAAGGCGTTTTTAATAATTCAATAGTAAAAATTTTTACTTTGCCTCTTGAAATACTACCCGCTACTGATCGCTGTAAAATTGCTCTGCAATAACGTTGCGAGCAGAGTTGCTCGTAGAAAGAAAAGGTTAAATATTTTTTATGGCATGATTATATTCACATACATAATTTTAGATAATATATGCTTGATCATATATATGCCTAAACGTATACTTACCAAATGAAAATGACACCTGAAATATTATTAAAATCATTGTCAGACCAAACTCGTTTGCGCAGTTTGATGCTGTTAATGCAAGAAGGTGAGCTTTGCGTTTGTGAATTAACCTACGCATTGAATCTAATACAACCCAAAATATCACGACACCTGGCTTCATTAAGAGATATACAGGTTGTTACCGATAAGCGCGCCGGTCAATGGGTTTATTACAGTATTAATAGAGGCTTACCCCCGTGGGCAAAAGAATTGTTGCAGGCATCACTTAAAGGAAGTTTGAATGATAAACAACATAGAGCTGATCTTAATAAATTAAAAAACATGTCTAATCGCCCGTGTGAACTGTTAACGACTTATGAATAATGATTTTTTAAATTTAAAGAGCATTCTATTAAGTCCATTACTCAACATTAAGGAGTACATGATTAATGACTCAATCTAACTATTTTTCCCGAATTTTTGGAAGTTCTCCGGTAACACCGTTGCTAAAGCATATCGATATCGTTGTTTCTTGTGTAGAAAAACTCATTCCTTATTTTGAGTCCGTGATCATTAGTGATTGGGAGCTTGCAGCTGAAACTCAGAAAAAGTTGGTGCTGCTTGAGCATGAGGCTGATGAAATTAAAAATGAACTACGTCTTAATCTTCCCTCTAGTTTATTCATGGCGATAGATCGACGAGATGTGCTGGAAGTACTAGATCTGCAAGACCATATTGCCAATAAAGCCAAAGATATCTCAGGCTTAACACTTGGTAGAAAGATGTCGCTGCCTGAATCTATCAGTTGTGGTTATATGGAATTCCTTAAACGCTGCATTGACGCAACCCGACAGGCTCAGGTGGCCGTTAACGAACTAGATGAATTAGTCGTTACTGGATTTCGTGGCGATGAAGCAGTACGTGTTAAAAAGATGATCGAAGAATTACACGTTATCGAAGAAGAAACTGACGAAATTCAAATTAAGTTACGTGCAGAACTCTATAAAACAGAAAAAGAATTGCCGCCCATCGATGTCATGTTTATTTACAAAATCATTGAATGGACGGGTGACCTCGCTGATACATCACAGAGCACAGGTAATCGCCTCCAGTTAATGTTAGCTAAATAATAATTATTATGGAATATGCAACAATATATTTAATACTAGCGGGCTGCTTTGGCCTCTTCATGGCCTGGGGTATTGGCGCAAATGATGTTGCAAATGCGATGGCAACATCAGTGGGTTCAAAGGCGCTTACACTCAAACAAGCAGTTATCGTGGCGGCTATTTTTGAATTTGCTGGGGCTTTCCTAGCTGGAGGTCAAGTCACTTCGACCATTCGCAAGGGTATTATCGATGCTGATTTACTCGTTGGCACGCCAGAATTACTTATCTTTGGAATGCTCGCCGCCCTATTGGCTGCCGGCATATGGTTATTGATTGCCACGAAATATGGATTACCTGTATCAACAACACATTCTATTGTAGGTGCGATTGTTGGTTTTGCTGCCGTCGGCATAGGAATAGAGGCTGTTAAATGGGGAAAAGTTGGCTCAATAGCAGCAAGCTGGGTTGTCTCTCCTGTGATCGCAGGTACTTTGGCATATGCATTATTTCGTAGTGTACAAAAGTTAGTATTGGACACGTCGAATCCGATGAAAAATGCTGTGCGCTATGTTCCTTTATATATATTTTTAACAGGCGCCATGATTTCTCTTGTCACTATGTTTAAGGGGCTAAAACATATTGGTCTTGAACTCTCCAAGGTTGAGGCTTATTCAATAAGTTTCCTAATAGGATTGATATGCGCATTGATTGGTGCATTTTTTATCAGAAAAATTGCTGTTAAAGTAGGCAAGAAACCTTCATATCAATTTGATAATGTTGAGCGCGTGTTTGGCGTGCTTATGATCTTCACTGCATGCGCAATGGCCTTCGCACATGGTTCAAATGATGTTGCTAATGCTATTGGCCCTGTTGCCGCTATTTTTAGCATCGTAACCAGTGGTGGCGAGATAGCACAAAAGTCATTAATGCCTATCTGGATATTGCTACTTGGCGGTGTTGGTATAGTCTTTGGATTACTCATGTACGGACATAAGGTGATTGCAACTGTTGGATCGGGGATCACAGATCTAACGCCAAGTCGCGGTTTTTGTGCTGAATTGTCAGCATCAATTACTGTTGTAATTGCTTCTGGCACGGGCATTCCGATTTCAACAACTCATACTTTGGTAGGTGCAGTGTTAGGTGTTGGTTTTGCTCGGGGCATCTCTGCTTTGAATTTGCGTATGATCGGATCAATATTTATGTCATGGGTTATTACGCTACCCGCAGGAGGCATACTAGCGATAATATTTTTCTATATCTTGTCAGCAATTTTCGGATAATTTTTTGTAGTTTACAAAAACTAATTTAATAGTCATTAATTATCTGAAACAATCTTTTCCATACAGAAAACTTATTTTTAATGGAGGGAGAACTACTGTGTTTAAAAAGACACGTTTCAAGAACTTACTAGGTGCGATTTTGATTGGATCGTTAGCAGCGATATCGGTCCCGGCTATAGCATCCAACGAAGCCATGCTAGATCTCTTAAAAATCTTGGTTAAGAAAGGCAGTATTACTGCTGAAGAATATGAACTACTTGAAAATGCAACTAAAGCTGATGGCGAGAAAGTCGATGGCAACATCAATGAAATGAAGGCAGAAGTTGCAGAGAAGACCAAAGGTCTACCCAAGATCAGCACCAAAGGAAAATTGCAAATTAGTGATAAGGATGGCAACAAGATTCGTATCGGTGGTCGCTTGCAGGCGGATACAACCTTTGCAACAGGCGATGCTACTCTTGGTAGTGAAGGCGGTACGCCAGTAACAGAATTTCGTCGCGCTCGCATGTACTTAAGCGGCGTATTTCAACACGATTGGAAATTTAAGTTTCAGTACGATTTTGCGGATGATCAAGGTGGTGGCACAGCAAATACAAATGGTATTAAAGATGCCTACATAGCTTACAAGGGTTTTAAGCCAATCGAAATCACATTGGGTCATCACAAAATGCCGTTAAGTATGGAAGAACTCACCAGCTCTAAATACATTACGTTTATCGAGCGTTCGCAATTGGTGAATGGCATTGTGGCCGATACGGGCGGTGGCCGTCAGTATGGATTGTCTGCGAAAGGTTATTTCAACGATATGCTCACTGCAGCAGCTGGTATGTACGCAGGTTCTGCAAATGAAGATCATGCGGACAACGCAGTTGGTTTTACTGGTCGCCTAACATTCTCTCCTATTCATGAAAAAACCAAAATGGTGCACGTAGGTCTTGGTTTTAATCATCACAGAGATAATGATGGCGGCCTCAATATTGATGGGGAACCAGAAATTCATCCGGGTAGCGATATCCTTGAAACTGAAACTGGCGGTTGGGAAGAAGCAAACACATTCGTTGCAGAAGCAGCAGGTATCTACGGTCCCGCAGCAATACAGTTTGAGTATGCTTCGGCCGAATTAGAAAATGGCCCAGTTGGCGTTACAGATGCCGATGCCGATGCCTGGTATATCTATGGTAGTTACTATCTAACGGGTGAATCTCGTAACTATAATTGGAAGAGTGGTTCGTATAAACAAACCAAGGTTAAAAATCAATTAGGTCAAGGTGGATTTGGTGCTTGGGAACTCGCATTACGTTATACCAGTGGTGAGTACGATAATACTGACGGGTTAGCAACAGATTCGTCCGAGGCTGACATCCTAACGGCTGGTTTGAATTGGTATCCTATCAATAATGTACGTTTCTCAGGAAACTACGTAAAAGTACTTGATACAAGTCTTGATGCGGATACGGAATTAGCAGCCGACTTAGATGCTGGAGCAACAGCAGATGATGCTTCATACTTCATACTTCGTGGTCAATGGTACTTCTAAGTAGTAGTTAATTTCTCTAGAGATAGGACTCCGCTTCGAGGGGTTCTTTATCTTCATGGATGGAGTGTATGTCACGAGGGTGCAGAACGCCCGTAGCGACCTCTAGGGTGAACTGTCAATTTTCCTGTTCCAGAGGGAAACTAAGTGCCCGCAACTATGCAGGCAATACTGCGGGTGCATGGACCTCGGTGCCCCAGGGGGTATTCGAAAGAGCGACCATCTACAATGATCTACAAATCCTCCCTTGTCGCATTACTCTGCGCTGCTGTATCCTTGCGCAAACTTTTTAATACTAATACAGCAGGATTATGGATAAGGATTATAAACCAGGGCAAATTGAGCCAGCACTGCAAACACAATGGGATGAAAACAAGGCGTTTAAAGTCACTGAAGACCCTGATAAAGAAAAATTTTATTGCCTCTCAATGTTTCCCTACCCTAGTGGCAATTTACATATGGGCCATGTTCGAAACTATACGATCGGCGATGTCATCAGTCGTTTCCAACGCATGCAAGGCAAGAATGTATTGCAACCTATGGGCTGGGATGCCTTTGGTCTACCGGCTGAAGGTGCCGCAATAAAAAACAATGTCCCACCGGCAAAATGGACCTATGAAAATATTGATTATATGCGTGGTCAATTAAAACGCCTTGGCTTTGCTTATGACTGGGATCGAGAGTTGGCCACTTGTAGTCCGGAATACTATCGTTGGGAGCAATGGTTTTTTACTCAACTCTATGAGAAAGGACTCGTCTATAAAAAAACATCCGTTGTAAATTGGGATCCAATAGATCAAACAGTATTAGCAAATGAACAGGTTATAGATGGTAAAGGCTGGCGATCTGGGGCGATAGTTGAACGTCGAGAAATTCCTCAGTGGTTTTTAAAGATAACGGATTACGCTGATGAATTATTGGAGGATTTAGAAAAATTGTCTGGATGGCCTGATGCCGTCAAGACCATGCAGGCCAACTGGATAGGGCGTTCGGAAGGTCTTGAAGTCGACTTTAAGGTTGATGGCACTGATGAAATCTTACGTATATATACTACACGTCCCGATACTATTATGGGCGTGAGCTATATGGCGGTTGCAGCAGAACACCCTTTAGCCAAGGCCGCGTCAGAGAACGATGCTGGTCTACGTGCTTTTATAGAGGAATGTAAAAGTGGTGGTACTTCCGAGGTTGAAATTGAGACTATGGAGAAGAAGGGTATGCCTCTTAATATCAACCTATTACACCCGATAAATGGTGAACTGATTCCTCTTTGGGTGTCTAATTTTGTCTTGATGGGTTATGGCACCGGAGCTGTTATGGCGGTGCCGGCTCATGATCAACGCGATTGGGAGTTTGCCCATAAATATGACCTATCGATCAAACAAGTCATCGTGCCTGCAGATGGCTCTGAACATGATCTCGCTGAATCTGCCTTTACAGATACAGGGTTATTAAACAATTCAGCTCAATTTGATGGCCTCACTTCCGCAGACGCATTCAATGCTCTTGCTGATTTCGTAGAAAAAAATGAATGTGGTAACCGTAAAGTTAATTATCGTTTGAGAGATTGGGGTATTTCACGACAACGCTATTGGGGTTGCCCTATCCCGATCATTAATAACAAAAACGGTGAAGCACTGGGCGTCCCAACAGACCAATTGCCCGTTGTCTTGCCAGAAGACATCGAGTTTGAAGGCATCAGCTCACCGATAAAATCCATGCCGGAATTCATTAATGTCAATGCGCCTGATGGTAGCGGACAAGGTGAAAGAGAGACCGACACCTTTGATACCTTTTTTGAATCTTCCTGGTATTTCGCACGGTATTGCTGCCCGGATAATGATCAGGTGATGCTGGATGAGCGCGCTGATTACTGGCTTCCTGTTGATCAATATATCGGCGGTATCGAACATGCTATTTTGCACCTGCTTTACGCCAGATTCTTTACCAAGTTGATGCGCGACTGTGGCTTATTAAAAAGCGATGAGCCGTTTACCAATTTACTGACACAAGGCATGGTCTTAAAAGATGGTTCTAAGATGTCAAAATCGAAGGGCAATACTGTCGACCCGCAACCACTGATAGATCAATACGGTGCTGATACCGTCCGCTTATTTATGATGTTCGCGTCACCACCTGAACAAAGTCTGGAGTGGTCAGATACTGGCGTTGAAGGTTCTTTTCGTTTTCTAAAACGACTATGGAAATTAGCCAGCTCCCATATAAATGAAGGCAAGGTAGGCGTTCTGAATAAGGCTACGATGACTAATATTCAACGCGAGTTGCGCCGGAAGATCCATCTGACGATTGGTAAGGTTAATGACGATATTGGTCGACGTTATACTTTCAATACCGCTATCGCTGCGGTCATGGAAATGGTCAATGCCTTGTCGCGCGCTGAACTAAGAGATAGTAATGACCACGCAATAATGGGCGAAGGTATAAAAACAGCAATATTACTTCTGTCACCTATAGTACCTCATATTACAGATGAACTCTGGAGTGCTTTAGGTCATAAAGAACCATTAATCGACGCAGCCTGGCCAAAATCAGATCCTGAAGCACTAGAGCAAAGTGAAATTGAAATAGTAGTGCAGGTTAATGGTAAGCTGCGAAGTAAAATAGTTGTCCCAAAAACGGCCGATCAAAAACAAATCGAGTCGTTAGCTCTGGGGAATAAAAAAATTCAACAGTATATTGAAGGTAAAATTACCAGAAAAATTATAGTAATTCCCGGACGTTTAGTGAACATCGTTGTGTCATAGGGTAATATGCCATAATTAAGAAATAACTTGCCAAGATGAGGGTATTAAATGAAAACACGCTTGATATTAATATACACGCTGTTATTGACAACAGCGTGTGGGTTTCATCTGCGTGGATCACAATTAAATGGGTTTGATATCAGCAACCTTTACATCAATTCGTCGAGCGCGCCACGACTTACTAAAGAAGTCAAATCTCAGTTAATAGGTCTCAACAAGTCATTAGCTAGTTCCAGTCAGGGTGCTGCTTATATAATCACGTTAAAGGACGAGCGCTTTGAAAAATCAGTATTAAGTGTTTCTGCAAAGACTGGTAAAGTTGAAGAATATCAAATCGTTCTAAATGTCGAATTTAATGCCGCATACCCAGATGGAAGTAGTATTATAGAAAATGATCGTGTCAGAGTAACTCGAGATTTCATCTTTGACGAGAATGATGTATTAGGTAAGTTTTCCGAAGAAGGCCTCCTTGAGGACGATCTAATTCGAAGTGCTGCGAGCAAGGTTCTGCGACGACTACAAGCCTTATTACCCGACACCAAGTAATTCCGAGTTAAATGCGATTGCGCGCTGAACAGTTGGAGATGCACTTGCAACGAACAGCGTTGGAACCGATTTATTTTGTAAGTGGTGATGAGCCACTTCAAAAGCTCGAATGTGTCGACCAAATAAGAGTAGCTGCCCGTGCCCAAGGATATGATGAACGAATTGTGTTTAATGTCGATAAGTCTTTCGATTGGTATTTGATTAATCAGGCCACTGATAATCTATCATTGTTTTCCAATCGACGAATTATTGAGCTACGCATGGCGTCACCTAAACCTGGTAAAGAAGGCGGTCGTACTTTATTAGAGTATGTTGAACAGATAAATAAAGATAATTTACTGATTATAAGCTCTGAAAAAATCGACAAAAGTGTTCAAAACACTAAATGGTTTAAAGCAATAGAAAAGAAGGCCGCGATCATTCAAGTTTGGCCTATTAACTCAGTACAATTACCTAAATGGATACAAACACGTGTTCAGGCTAAACAAAAACGGCTCTCGTCTGATGGGGCAAGATTAATAGCACAACGCGTAGAAGGCAATATGCTTGCTGCAAAACAAGAAATTGAAAAACTGGTGCTTATCGTTGATAAGGACGATATTAATATTGAAGATGTTATTAATGCAGTGGCAGATAGTTCTCGTTTTGATGTCTTTGATATGATCGAAAGTGCGTTTCTTGGTGATTACGACCGAACCTTAGTAATGTTGCATGGTTTAAAAAATGAAGGGACTGAACCAATGGCTTTATTTGGTGCTTTGATGTGGGAGTTTCGACGAGTATGTACGATGGCCCATCAATATGAATCTGGAGTAAGTCTAGAAAGTTTATTTCATACTTATCGATTATGGGATCAAAAGAAACGACCAATGAATGCAGTTTTAAAACGTCATTCGAGTAAATCTTTAGATCAACTATTAAATTATTGTGCATTAATTGATAAAAATTTAAAAAGTAGTCAAAAATATCAAGTATGGGACCAGTTTAATATACTATTATTGGCAATATCGGGTATTAATATGACAAACTTTCAAAAAGTATAAACGATGTAAAAAATAGAAGTATAGAGATGGATATAAAGAAATACATATATGGTCTGGGCAAACTTGCGAAAGTATCGGCCGAACTAATGGCACGGGCAACAACTGCGCAAAAGAATAATGCATTAATCGCTATTGCCGAAAACATACAAAAATATCGCCCTGTTCTGACTAAAGCTAATAATGAAGATTTAAAGCTCGCAAAAGAAAAAAATATTGAAGCTGCATTAATTGATCGATTAGAGCTGACAGACTCACGAATTGATTGTATGTCAGAGGGTCTCAGTCAAATTGCATCTCTCACTGATCCTATCGGCACCATAACTGACCTAGCTATGCGCCCAACCGGTATTCAGGTAGGTAATATGCGCGTACCTTTAGGTGTTGTTGGAATAATTTATGAATCTCGACCGAATGTGACTGCAGACGCCGCAG
>CAJJDJ010000184.1 GCA_905182825.1 Thiotrichaceae bacterium UBA7359 | reverse complement strand
ATATTATTCAAGATAAATTTTAGTTTACTGCAATAATAGTAATTTATACTATACATATTAACTTATGAAACTTGCTTCTTATAATTATAAAAATACAATCTCAATAGGTGCTATCACTGAGAATGGTATCTGTCCTGCTTCAGAACAATATAGTGGCAGTAATGGTATGATTCGTTTCTTACTTGCGGGTGAACTTGCGTTAAATGAATTAAAAAATAAAATAGATAATTCATCTACCTTCCTGCCACTTCAGGCAATTCAACTTCTTGCACCAGTATCGAAGCCAAATAAATTTTTTGGTGTCAGTTTGAATTATACTGATCACATAGAAGAGACAGGGTTGGAAAAACCCAAATATCCAACATTTTTTAATAAGCAAAATAGCTGTGTCATTGGTATAGGCGATGCCATTCACAAACCTCTGGTCTCTGAAAAACTCGATTATGAAGGTGAACTTGGTATCGTCATAGGCAAACGTTGCCGGCATATCAGTCGCGAACAAGCAACCCTTGTTATTGCCGGCTTTACCATCGTTAATGATGTAAGTGTGCGTGATTGGCAAATGCGTTCACATACTTGGACTTTAGGTAAGTCATTTGATACTCATGGACCAATTGGGCCTTACATCGTTACGCCTGATGAAATTAGTGAACCACATGAGCTTTCTATCAAAACCTGGGTGAATCAAGAACTACGACAGAATTTCAATACAGAGCATATGCTTTTTGATTGTTATTATTTAATTGAATACCTTTCCAAAGTGATGACTCTAGAACCAGGAGATATCATTGCTACTGGTACTGGCAGTGGTGTAGGTGTAAGAATGGAACCTCGCGGTTATATGAAACCGGGAGATGAAGTGAGAATAGAAATTGAAAAAATAGGTGTTTTAAAAAACCCAATCATAGAAGAGCCGGAATCGTCTAGCTTTATCGATTAGATTTTTTAGCTTTCTGAATACTCTCCTGAATTTATCTTTATTAATAGTGCCTGCATATAATCTAATCGATTTAGTGAATTATTCATCTCTAATAACGATTGCTTGGCAGTTATATCAAACGGCAGTAACTCGGCCAATCTATCACTGATCCAAGTCGCTTTTTCAAACTGCTCAGGCACATCAATTAATGGTAATTTATAGCGCTTAGATATCTCCTTAAGTAAGTGAGAAAAGTTCTGATATGCTTCTGGTAGAAGCCCATCATCTTCATCCAGCAATGTGACATTTCCTATATATAAATTATTTTTTTGAGCATCATAATTCTCTACCTTGAAACGCCGCTCCCCGATTACTTTGATTCCAAGCAAGCCATCATTCATTTGATCCCAATCAATAATCTTGACATAAGTACCTAGCGGGAAAAAACCAACTCCCTTAGTTATTTCTTTACTCTCATCTCTTAAACAAAGACCAAATCCACTATCAGAGCGTAAACATTCACTGACCATGTCAATATATCGCGGTTCAAATAAGCGTAGTTGCAATTCTCCTTGAGGGAATAAAACTGTATTAAGTGGAAATAGAGGGATTTTCATACTCAATTACAAGACTTCGATTAATTTTTTGTGGAGCCCTTCGAAAGCTCCGTTACTCATGATGACAATATGATCTCCCTGTCGATACTCCTGACTTACCACACTAATAATTGTTTCAATATCCGTAAATACTCGACAGCGAGTACCGAGATCAATCATATGTTTTGCAATATCCCAATCCACATTATCGGCCTGAAAAAGTAATACTAGATCCGCATCTATAAAGGCCCTTGATAAAGTCTCTGCATGAACTCCCATACGCATTGTATTAGAGCGCGGTTCCATTATGGCAATCAGTCGATTCTTTCCTGCGTGCTGACGTAGCGCCCTGAGTGTTTTTGTGATGGCAGTGGGATGATGTGCAAAATCATCATAGATCTGAATTCCTTTAGCATCGAAAATACATTCTAAACGGCGTTTAACCGATTTAAATTCAGATAATGCAGAGCATGCTTTATCTATGGTGACGCCAATATCATGAGCGGCAATAATAGCTGCTAATGCATTATATGCATTGTGTTCACCCATAAGAGACCAAGAAACCTTTCCCACGACTTTATCTTTTTTTAATATTGCAAAATTTCGATAACCACCATCAGCGTTAGTAAGTGACCACTCAGCATTTGAGCCAGAAAATGTCTCTAATGGTGTCCAGCATCCTAACTCTAATAATTTAGTGACTTCTAAATCATCTTGAGGAACGATAATTTTTGCTTGTTGTGGGATAATACGTAACAAATGATGGAATTCGCGTCTGATAGCTGCAATATCGTGAAATATATCGGCATGATCAAACTCAATGTTATTTATAATTAATGTTTTTGGATGATAATGTATAAATTTAGACCGTTTATCATTAAATGACGTATCGTACTCGTCAGCTTCAATAACAAAATAATCAGAATCTGTGTAACGTGCTGATAAATTAAAATTTTCAGCCACACCACCTATTAAAAATCCAGGATTAAGACCGGCATATTCGAGGATCCAGCTCAAAATTGTTGTCGTTGTTGTTTTTCCATGCGTCCCGGATACCGCCAAAACATGTTTATTATTTAATACTTCTTGATATAGCCATTCAGGTCCCGAAATGTAGGGGAGACGTCTGTTTAATACACTCTCCAGTTCAGAATTTCCTCGTGATAATGTATTACCA
>CAJJDJ010000183.1 GCA_905182825.1 Thiotrichaceae bacterium UBA7359 | reverse complement strand
AGCATCATAACTACATCTACTCCGCTGAGCCCTTCATCCATATTATGGAAAACTTGTACACCCAAATTTTCAACATCTTTTGGAATCAGCGTTTGTGGTGCAATAATGCGTGTTTCAAGTACACCCAATGTACTTAAGGCGTGTATCTCAGAGCGTGCAACGCGTGAATGTAAAATATCTCCAACTATTGCGACACGAAGGTTTTCAAAGGATTTTTTGTGACGCCGGATAGTGAACATGTCCAACATTGCTTGTGTAGGATGAGCATGACGACCATCACCAGCATTAATAATACTTATGTGAGGTGCGACTTCTGAGGCTATATAATGAGCTGCGCCACTATTCGCATGGCGCACAACAAACATATCGCAATGCATAGCTTCGAGGGTGTGTAGTGTATCGCTAAGTGATTCGCCTTTACTCGTTGCCGAGGTGGAGATGTTTAAGTTAAGAATATCAGCAGACAGTCTTTTTGCTGCAAGTTCAAAGGTAATGCGCGTGCGTGTACTAGGCTCAAAGAATAAATTAGCGATCGTCATGCCGCGTAACAGAGGGACTTTTTTTACAGATCTTTCACCCACATTCGCAAAAGATTCGGCGTGCTCAAGAATATTAAGGAGTAATGATTTGCTAAGACCTTCAGTAGTAAGGAAATGCTTTAAATTGCCATTTTTATCGAGTTGGATTTTGTTTCCCGTCATCTCGTTTTTTCTGTTTCAGCACTTTCAACATTAGTTATTGATAATATTAATGGCTTTGGTCCAGTAAGTTTAACATGTTCTCCTGCATTCAGAGTAATGCTTTTTCCAATTATATCAGCCTGTATTGGTATTTCTCGGTTATTACTTCGGTCAACTAATACGACTAGAGTTATACTGGCAGGACGACCATAATCAAAAATCTCGTTCATGGCCGCTCTAATAGTACGTCCCGTGTAGAGTACGTCATCAACGAGAATAATGTGTCTATCATTAACATCCACACATAATTGACTTGGGCTAACTTCTGGATGCATACCCATGGTGCTAAAATCATCGCGGTAGAATGCAATGTTTAACTCTCCCATAGGCTCTTTATATTTGAGTTGTTGGTGTAATAGATTGGCTACCCACGCCCCGCCTGTTTTAATACCGATCATTAACGGTGCAGCATAGTTATTGGAAGTATTATGAGATTTGATGGCGGTGACCATCTCACTTATCAATTGTTTAACGTACATCTCATCTGGCATGGTGCGCTAGTCTTCCCTATTTATATCGTTTTGTCGATGATTCTCTAATATATTGTCTCTTAACCATGTCTCTAGAATGAGTCTGGCAGCTACGGAATCCAAATCGTAAGTTGATTTTAATTCTCGCCTGGCTTCATATGAAGAAAGTTGTTCTTCGATAAATTCTACCGGAAGTTTAAAGCGCCCATTCAATTGTCGTCCAAATTTTTCTGCCGCATCTGTCATTTTTTGTCTGCCGCCCTCAAGTGTCAATGGGTGGCCAACGATTAACTTATCTGGTCGCCATTCTTCAATCAAATACTCAATCTTCTCCCAATTTGGTTTTCTGTTAACAACTTTAATAATTTGAAGCGCCGTAGCCGTAGCCGTAACCGTCTGACCAATTGCAGATCCTATTCGTTTTTCACCATAATCAAAGCAAAGTAGCGTCTGATTTTTCACGAGTGTTCAAGAGGTGATTTGAATATAATTTGACTATCTGCCGAGCCTTCCCCAAAAGTTATTATTCCTTTTTTCATGTGAGCACAAATATGTACCATAGTTCTTTCAATAATAGAATTTTTGAGGTTGGGCATCCTTATTAAGAATGACTTATTGTATAGCTTAGCTGAATCGTAAATAGTATTAGAGATTCTTTTCATCAAAGCTCCTATCTAAAACCTTTATTATTGACAAATTGCCAAGTACGCAGAATATGGAGAATATCCGTTTCGTTCTTGAATTGTGGTGGAAAAACTGCATATGGGGCTGCAAGCTTTACGATATTAATTGCCGCATTATCTAGGATTTCTATACCCGATGAACGGCGTATAGTAATTTGATTAATGGAACCATCTGGATTTAAGGCGACATCTAGCAGAAGGTTACCTGATAATCCCTGTCTTCGTGCTTGTTCTGGATAATTAACATTACCGATTCGCTCTACTTTTAAGCGCCATGCTTCCATATAAGCTGCATACTTATATTCTTTTGTTGACGCCGAGATGAATTTGCGTTTCGGGCGTTCTTCTTTTGCCTCCTTTCTGCGTTGGATTTCAGCGCTTAAAGAAGCAATTTTGAAACTGTTGGTCAATAATTCTGAAGCGGATGGCATTTTGGCCTTTTTAACTGTTTTTTTGACGCGGGCATTTTCTTGTTTATCTGTGACTTGTGTTTCACCGACCTGTTTTATTTTATTCGACAGAACTAGTTTTTCGGTCAGTGAATCCGGACTTTTGATATCTTTTTTAACTTCAACTGGATGGGATACTTGAATCTCATTTGATGGGAGCCTAGGTGGTGGTAATTGTTGTTTTGGTTTAGGGTCTAAGAAAGGCTCTGCCATGGGTGACTTTGGACTCATTATTTCTTTAATGACATCGCCACCTTGTGAGTTAGCTTGGGCTAACTTCTTCGCTTCCTTGGGTTCAACGGTTTTTTGTTTAACCAGTACAATCTCCATAGCATCGTATCGGGGGCGTGTGGTATCTTCTTTTGTGAAAGTAATACCGAGGATAATCAAGGCATGTAGTAAAATGGCGAGACTTAAGGTCAAACCAAATCGATCTAGTGGAGTGATTATAGAATTAACAGGCTGACCAGTTGCCACGTTTAAAATCATTTATTGATAGTTGGGTGAGTCGTTAAGATTAACAATGTTATTGTTCCTGTTTATATTTTTCCAAAACACCCATTAGTTGTTCGCTAATATTGATATTATATAGGCTATCTAATTCACGAATGCAGGTTGGACTGGTAATATTGATCTCAGTTAAATAATCACCAATTACATCTAACCCGACAAAAAATAGTCCCATCTCACGAAGTTTTGGGCCAACTTGCTGACATATCCAACGGTCGCGTTTTGATAACTCAAGGCCTTTTCCTCTTCCGCCGCGTGCGAGATTCCCCCTGAATTCACCTTCTGCAGGTATTCTTGCGAGAACATAGGGAACAGGTTCACCGTTAATTAATAATATTCGTTTATCACCCGCCGAGATCTCAGGTAAGTATTTTTGAGCCATAACATAGCTTGTTTCATTTTTAGTGATAGTTTCCAGAATGACCTTGGTATTTGGATCCGAGGCACTAACTCGAAAAATACCTTGCCCACCCATCCCATCTAATGGTTTTATAATTGTGTCACCATGTTTTGCGATAAAATTCAATAAAAAATCCATATTTCGACTAACTTGAGTGGGTGCGATGCATTCTGGGAAGTGTGTAATAAAAAACTTTTCATTAACATTTCTTAGTGCTGCTGGACTATTCACGACTATGGTGCCGAGACGTTCAGCATGTTCCAGAATGTAGGTAGAGTAGATATATTCGAGATCAAAAGGCGGATCTTTACGCATTAATATTATATCAAGACTAGATAACTCCTGAACTTTTGTGTCTGATAGAGTAAACCAGTGCTCAGTATTGTCTTCTACCTTGAGTGATTGTAAGTTTGCCATTGGCATATCATTATTGATAAACAGATCTTTTTGTTCCATATAATAAATGTCCCAGCCGCGTTTCTGTGCAGCCAGGAGCATAGCAAATGAGCTGTCTTTTTTAATATTGATCCCGCTAATGGGATCCATAAGTATTCCGAGTTTCATTAAATTTAGTTTCTATTAAATGATGCAACTATAAATTGCTTTCTGAAAAATATCCAAAGTGTATGATATTAAGATCAAATAACACACTATTTAGCAGATAATCTACAGTGAAAATTCTTAAAGTAGCTACACGTAATAGTCCACTTGCCTTATGGCAAGCTGAACATGTCAAACAATTATTAGTAAAATTCAATCCAAATTTAAATGTTGAACTGGTAAGCATGACAACCGAAGGAGATCGACTTCTCGACGCTTCATTGGTCGCTGTTGGCGGAAAAGGGCTGTTTATTAAGGAACTAGAACAGACATTACTTAACGGAGTAGCTGATATCGCAGTGCATTCTATGAAGGATGTGACTATTGATTTGCCTGAAGAGCTTGCAATACCTGTGATCTTAAAACGCGAAGACGTAAGAGATGTTTTTATTTCTAACAACTATAGGCAGCTTGAAGATCTTCCAGATGGGTCTATTTTAGGGACTTCAAGCCTACGTCGTCAATCTCAGGTAAAAGTGCTTTGCCCAAAAGTTGAATTAAAAGAACTTCGAGGAAATGTGGGAACGCGATTACGAAAATTGGACGATGGTCAATATGATGCAATCATGCTCGCTGCTGCTGGTATTATTCGACTCGGATTGAAAGGGCGAATAACTCAGTTGATTTCAGAATCAACATTGTTACCTGCTGTTGGGCAGGGTGCAATAGGTGTTGAATGTCGTGCCGATGATACTGTTGTTCATGAATTGATTGCACCACTCAATGATCGTGAAACATCGCTTTGTGTAAAAACAGAACGCGCCTTTAGTCGTCGTCTTTTCGGTGGTTGTCAATTACCTATAGCGGGACAGGCTTCGATGAAGGGTAATAATATAAATTTGATTGGTTTGGTTGCAAGAATAGATGGTAGTGAAGTGATTAAATCAGAGCTAAATGGTGATGTAGGAAAATGTGGTGAGATCGGTACTGTTTTAGCAGAACGCTTATTAGAGCAAGGTGCTGATGAGATATTAAAAGAATTGATAGGTTGATCATAAGAATGAGTTTGAAGAAAAAAAGAATATTAGTAACAAGACCAAAGCATCAAGCTGATCATTTGTGTAAATTAATATCTTTTAATGGGGGAGAAGCTATTGCTTTTCCAACTATCGATATTCAGCCCATTAACGAATCTGATGAAAGCCTTGTAAAGAGTAATGCATTTTCTGAATATGATTTTATAATATTTATTAGTCGTAATGCTGTAGAAATTGCTTTTGATCGCTACTTGAGCCTGGCTAGACTGCCAGCACATATTAAGATTTTTGCTATAGGTGCCGGGACGGCAGACGTATTACTTGCTCGGAATATCAAAAATGTAATACATGCTGGTGTGCAGGCCGACAGCAGATCGTTCTTGAATTTATCACAAATGCAGAAAAGAAGATTAAAAGATAAAAAAGTACTGATTATTCGCGGTATTGGTGGACGTCAATATTTAGCAGATAATCTAAAAAGTCGAGGAGCCTCGGTTGATTATGCGGAAGTATATAAACGTTGTTTGCCTGAACAGGATGTTAATAATATTTATCAAGAATGGCAAAATACAAAATTAGATGCGATTGTAATCACCAGTAATGAAGGACTTAATAATTTGGTTTCCCTTGTTTCAGAAAATGACCATTCACGACTATTTAATACGCCATTAGTATTAATGTCGATTAGAAATGAGAACTTGGCGAAAGAATTAGGCTTTGTCTCAAATACGAGCATTGCTATAAATAAAAGTGATGAAGGTCTTTTGTTAGCAATTCTTGACCTTGTAGGAGAATAGGAATTAATGAGTGAAGAAATAGAAAGCAAGGGACTTAAAACAGAAAATGACTTTGAATCTGTAATAGCTAAAAATAATGGTAATAGAAAGTTTTTAATTTCAGTATCATTCTTCATTATTGTCTTTACAGCTTATTATTATGGACATCAACAGTTTAAAATACTTGAAGCAAAGTTGATGACAACTATTACTCTCGAAAGAAATACTCTGCACGATATAAATGAAAAAATAAAACAATCAAAATTAATCTTTCATGAATTTAGAAATGCACTGAATGAATTAGAAACAAGTCATAAAATATTGACAGAAGTTGTTAACCAGCCATTAGAGCAAAAGATGGATACTAATGAAGATTATGCACTTGTCGAAGTTGAACATTTATTAATTATAGCTAGGTACAATATCCAACTTGGAAATGACATGAAAACTGCTTTGTCTGCTATGGAAGCGGCAAGCGCGAGATTAAATGGTCTACGTGATCCCATGTCATCGAGTGTGCAAGAACAATTGACCGCAGATATGAATAAGCTTAGATCATTAAGTCAACCCGATCTAGGTGGACTAGGTTTATCTTTGTCTGATCTGATAAGCCGTGTGGATCAGCTTCCTCTCAAAGAATATGTTGCTGTAGAAAAACTAGAGATGAGTTCTAAACAAAACGAAGATAAATCAAAAGGAATAAAAAATTTCTTCACATTGGTGTTGAATGAAGTAAAAAGTCTAGTTGTAATAACACGTGACTCAGAATTGAGTCAGATTCGTTTATTGCCAGATCAGATATATTTTTTACGGTCGAATTTAAAAATTGAATTAGCTAATGCACGGTTTGCTGTCTTTAATCGTGATACAAATAATTTTCATATTTCTATTAGGCGTGTAGAAGTCTGGTTAAATGAATATTTTGACCTGTCTGATGCATCTTCTAAAAATATTTATGATTCATTAATGAAGATGAAAAATTTGGAACTTGAAATTTTGCGCATTGATATTAGTTCATCACTTGAATCGGTTCGTGCACTTATGCGTTTTCAAGGAGAGGTTAGTAGCAGAACCACTGATGATAGGCTAGATATGATACAATGAGATTATTGCTGTTAGGTCTATTGACTCTATTATTCGCTATTATGATTGGTTCTTTAGTGGGTTCTGATACTGATCAGGTCATTATGAGAATTTCGGGTTGGACTATACAAACAACAGCAACCTTGTTTGTTATTGTTTTATTCTTTGGATTTTTAGGAACTTATTTCACTGTGCGTAGTTTGGTGCGATTTTTTGAAATACCAAAAGAAATAAAAGCTTGGCGTCAGCATCGACGTGCAGAAAAATATTTGACTCGAGGTTTAATAAACTTGACTGAGGGACGTTGGAAACGGGCTGAGCGTGATTTTTGCAAAGCAGCTCCTTATAGTAGAGCAGCCTATGTTAATTATCTTCTTGCAGCACGTGCAGCTCAGGAGTTAAATGCGGTTGATCGTCGTGATGAATATTTGCGTTTGGCTTATTATCATAATCTAGATGGGAGCCTTTCTGTTGGTCTAACGCAAGCAGAATTACAATTAAGAGAGCGGCAAATAGAACAAGCGCTTGCAACGCTAAAATGTTTGCAAAAAAAGAAGCCAAATCAAAATCGAGTAAAAAAACTCTTATTAGAAACCTATACTGACCTCAGCGATTGGCAATCAATATTGAATATAATATCTTCTATTGAAAAAACTAACCTCTTCACACATGAAGAACTTCAAGAAAAAAAGTTGGGAGCTTATGCAGGCTTGCTAAAAGAAGCAGGCAATAGAAAAGATAAGGATATGCTAAATACTATTTGGACTAATACTCCGCATAAATTAAAGCAATACTCCGAGTTAATATATATATATGTTGCGGAACGACTTAAATTTGATGATGCCGCAGATTGCGAAATTTTGTTAAAAAAGGCATTGAAATGCCAATGGGACGACTCATTAGTACGTTTATATGGGTTTGTAGTTGCATCCGATTTGGTAAAGCAACAGGCTACTGCTGAATCTTGGTTAAATAATCATGCACGAGATGCTGTTTTATTGTTAACACTCGGCCGCATCTGCAAGCGTAGTCAATTGTGGGGTAAAGCAAGGGATTATTTACAAGAAAGTATTGATCTTCAGGTTAACCCCGAAGCCTATTATGAGTTTGCAGGTTTGTATGAAAAAAACGAAAATCGCGGAACAGCGACTGAACTTTATGAGAAAGGTCTTAAACTTGCAATGGAAATTTCCAACAAAAATTAATTAGCAGCAAATTCAAATGAGTCGGAATATAACCTGTCTTTATTCAATCCTTTTTTGGGAAATGACTCTACAATTGCATTGATCATTGGTGGTGGTCCACATGCATATATGTCGTAACCAGATAAGTCGGCATGAACTTTCAATACAGCGTCATGCACAAAACCTGTTTTGCCGGTCCAGTCATTCAATGTATCAACTTCGGATAATACGGGATAGTATTTAATATGGTCGTTGTTATTCGACCATGTTTCGGCCACTTCATTAAGATATAAATCGGAAACTGTCCGCGCTCCCCAATAAAACTCGATAGATCTTTTGTGATTATTTTTAAGCGAATATTCGATCAAACTTTTGATAGGAGCAAAACCAGTACCACCAGCAATCATTATTATAGGTCTATCTGACTCTTGTAGAGTAAACTGACCTAATGGTCCCTCAATACGTAATAATGTTTTTTCAGCCAGATCTTTGAAGGCATATTCGGAGAATAAACCACCATCATAATGACGAATATGTAGTTCTAGATTTTGATCTTGATCTGGTGGACTGGCTAATGAAAATGAACGACGTTTGCCGTCCTGCATAACAATATTAATATATTGACCTGCCAAGAATTGTAATCGTTCTGTTTTTGGCAATGCAAGCACTAAACGTATGACGTCATTATTGAGTTTTTCACATTTAGTAACACGGCAGGGGAACTGACGTATCTTTAGTTCTGTTGCAGTTTGAACCGTTCGTGCTTTGATAATGAGATCACAACTTGCTTTAGCCTGACATAGAAAGGCATAACCTTGTTCGATGTCCTTCTGCTCTAGTCCTTCAGGTATTCCGTCAGAATAAACAATATTTCCTGAAACTACTTTACTTTTGCATGAGCCACAAATTCCGTTACGACACCCATAGGGTAAGCTATGACCCTGCCGCAAGGCTGCTTCAAGTATTGTTTCATCCTCTTCAATCATGAAGACAATCTGTTGATCTGAAAGTTGAACTTTATATGACATAACGGCTTAAATAATAACAGCAGACAGTGCTGTAATGCAGTGAAATTAATTATTTGGCTGACTTCTAGTGCTATCTAACCAACGAAGTAAAGGTTCCCATTGTTCACGATCATAATATGTTTTTGAAGGCGGTAGTTCAAATATACTTAAACCACGTTCTGCGGCATGAATATAATTCTGACTTTGGCGCAGCATAGTAACAAATGGTAGACGTTTGCCGTCAGGTAATTTTAGTTTATCTAAATAGTATTCAAGTTTTGCAGCAATTAAGGTATCTTCTCTCACACGATTAGCAACCGTTGCAATCTTGATTTTGTGATTAATGGTCGTTTTCAGTGAAAACAATTTTTCAATAAAATGTTCAGCCGCACGAATGTCTATTGGCGAAGCAATAACCGGCATTATCATGGTCTGAGCTTGACTGAGAAATTTAATAAGTCTTTTATCGGTTACCCCGGCAGGTGTGTCCATAATAAGGATGTCCGTATCTTTTGAAACTTTCAAATTACTCTGCGTCAGTACGGCCTTATAAATAGAACTTTGTTTATCTGATCTCAGGTTTAGCCAGTCTTGACTTGAAGCTTGAGGATCACAGTCCGCCAGTGTTACTTTTTTATTTTTAATAGAGAAATAGCTGGCGATATTGGTTGCCAGAGTAGTTTTACCACTTCCACCTTTAGGATTTAGAACAAGTATGGTGCGCATGGAGTTATTAAAACATTTACATCGAATGATTGTAAATCAACATCCATAGTTAAATAAAGGTTTCCTTTTGGGTATATAACTTTGTTATCAAAGGGGTAAGTATTAATTGCATAGCAAAAATCATTTTTCCAGCAGGCACAACAATTGTTTCTGGGCTCGACATCATCGAGCCCTCAAGCATTTCTAGCAGATAACGAAAATCGACTTCAATTTTTTCCTGATTTCGAATGTGTATTACGCTGAAACTCTCATCATTACTAGGTATATCATCCGCTGCGAACGGATTAGATGTATCTATTGTAGGTACACGCTGGAAGTTAATATCTGTCAGAGAAAACTGAGGAATAATGTAATGCATATAATCATGCATACGGTCCAGTATAAGTTTGGTCGCATCTTCCGTTGAATAGCCCCTGAGCGCTCGGTCCCTATGGATTTTTTGCATCCATTCCAAATTAATGATGGGCGTGAATCCTATAAGTAGGTCAACATGTTGATATACATTGACGGGATCGGTTACCAAACCACCATGTAATCCTTCATAAAAAAGTAAATCAGAGTGTTCTTCAATAGGTTCCCAAGAGGTTATTGAACCAGGTGGCAAACCATGTTGCGACGCTTCTTTTGCATCATGAATATAAAAACGACGTTGTCCGGTACCTTTTTCACCATATTCACCGAATAAAGCTTCCAATTCGTTAAAAAGATTACCTTCAGGTCCAAAATGGGTAAGAT
>CAJJDJ010000182.1 GCA_905182825.1 Thiotrichaceae bacterium UBA7359 | reverse complement strand
TTTAGATGTTTTTTTTTGTATTTTTTCTTTTTTTTCATTTCGAATTAATTGACGAATATATTGTCGTTCTAAACAATCAAATTTTAATGCTAGCTCATCCAACAAAACTTGATCGCTCTGCAAGAGTCGGTCTCTCCATTCTTCAAGCATAGAATAATAATTTACTTCACCTTGATTCGACTGTTGTGATTTGTTCAATGATTTACGAATCGACACTTCATCTTCATTAGGCATTAAGTTACCAATATACTTAAGCTGTCGATTTAACGCACCATGCTTCATGTTTTTTGCTGCAAAGATTGCATCCTTAAGCGTATTTGAAATAGGAAAATCAATAAGTTGCTTTTCAGTCAATTCAACAAGTTGTTTCCCCAGTAATTGCAATTTCTGCAACTCACGCTTAATTTCTGATTTACTTTTTTGCAGACTACTATCTTTTTGTTCAATATTATTATGCATTATTTTTGATTATGTTATTGTCGAGCCATCGGGCATATGTGTCGCTTTACTTTTCTGCACACTTTCTCGCTCCTGCAATTGGTGGTACCAGCGATTGACATGATATGCACTTTTTGGAATATTCATTTCCATTGCATGTCCCATGTCTATAACGCATATCGTCGTAATATCAGCTACTGAAAAACTTTCACCTGCAACAAACTTATTATCTGCAAGCTGATCATTAAATTTCTTATAGAAACTAGCAACGCGTATTTTGCCTCGGTCAACTAAAGCCGAAATTTGAGGAATTCGTTGACTATAGCCTGGCAAACCTCTATCAATCATAGCAGGATGTGAATTACGCAAAATTTCTGCATGAGCAATCATACCTCCATCATAAGCACGTCGCTCCCATGAACTGATTGTAGCTTTTTCTAAAGCAGTCGTGCCCATTAAAGGCTGCTCGGGATAAAGAGCCTCAAAGTAGTGCCAAATTGCTAAGCCCTCACCAATTTGCGTGCCATCATTTAGTTCCAACATAGGAACCATCTCATGTACATACTGATCGCGAAAGTCTTCTTTTAGTATAATATCAGATGTTATACATTCCACTCGTTCAACCTCTATGCCCTTTTCAAAAAGGTACATTCTTACTCGCCTACAGTTCGGAGCAAAATCCCATTCATATAATTTCATAAAATTTCCTTATGCAATTAACCTAGTCTAAAAATATCAACTATTTTCCTGATGAGGAATATTTAAAAAAAGACTCAATCCATTCTTTAGCTAATCTTCGTGCAAGTTCTATTTGAGGTGCTGTCATATTTTTTTCGATTTTATCTCTTTGTCTCACAGACCCATTAAATTTATTCTTTGCTGAAAGATTGAACCATTTATGTGCTTCGACAACATTTAGCATAATACCTTCTCCTTCATGATACATGACGCCTACATTATATTGCGCCTTTGCATTACCCTGTTCTGCTGATGCTTTATACCAGTAGAATGCTAATTCATTATTTTTCATCAAACCTTGCCCGGCATAGTGCATAAAAGCAAAATTCACCTGCGAATCAGCATCTCCTTGCTTTGCTGCTTTTCCATACCAATAAGCAGATTGTTCATAATTCTGTATAATATTAGGCTCTTTTTTATACATATACCCAAGATTAAACTGAGCCTCGACATCACCCTGCTCAGCTGACTTTTTATACCACCTTAATGCTTTCGTATAATTTTTTACCACACCATGTCCTTGTATATACATTGCAGCAAGCGTATTTTGCGCAGCGACGAGTCCTTCTTCCGCTAATTCTTGATATAAAGTGAATGCTTTTTTATAATCCTGAGGTATACCGATACCATTGTAATACATATAAGCGACATTATTTTGTGCAACTATATTGCCTTGTTCTGCTAACTTCTCATATGCATAGAATGCTGTTATTACATCATTACGTTCATAGGCCTTCTTGGCATCTGACAATTCCCCAGAGAAAGCAGGCGATAAAAATATTAGTGGCGATAAGAGCAGTATGATTTTTAAGAACATGTGATTATTTTTAGGGATAATGTCAAACAACTGTCTTAGTCAATATTTTTATCTCTGCATTGGTCCATAAATGTATTGTATTCTTGAATAATTTTATTAGCTAAATCTGTTCTTAATTTACATTGAACTAGTTCTTTTGAGCGGTAGCCAAAATCTATTCTTACTCTGTCGCAATCAAAATCTTTCTTAGTAGCTCGGAAAATATTTTTTAAGTCACTCGGACATACTCCAGAACTCTTAACAGCATCTAATTTATATACCTTTTCTAGAATATAAACATCTGATTTAGTTGCTACGACATTTGATGATGCGGATAAAGCTAGTAACACAAAAACTGATACATGACGCGTTGAGATGCCCATAGTTATCTCCTCAAGTTTCATTAATCAATGCCGGTCTTTATAATTCTTGGAACAGCAGATAATAATTCTTTCGTGTATTCATTTTTTGGATGTATCAATACTTGTTCAACATCACCTTGCTCTACAATTTTCCCCTGATACATAACTGCAACAGTATCTGCTATGTACTCAACAACACTAATATTATGAGTAATAAATAAATACCCAAGTTGATATTCTTTTTGTAATTTTCTAAACAATGCTAAAATTTGTGCTTGCACGGATACATCTAATGCACTAGTTGGCTCATCGCAAATAATAAGTTTTGGTTTTACGGCCAAGGCACGTGCAATACAAACACGTTGTCGTTGACCGCCAGAAAATTCATGCGGATAACGCAGTTGATGCTCAGGTAATAAGCCTACCTGTTCTAATAGTTCTTCTGTCATCTGATCACGATCTTGACGTGTCTCGCCTATCCCTTGTGCGAGCATACCTTCTTGAATTATATCTTTAATCATCATTCTAGGATTCATTGATGAATATGGATCCTGAAATACGATCTGCATTTCTGAGCGTTTCTGTCTTAGTGCAGCAGCATCCAAAGTACTTAAGTTTATATTTTGATATAAGACTTCGCCTGAAGTTATCTGTAATAAACGTAAGATCCCTTTTCCCATTGTAGTCTTACCTGAACCTGATTCTCCAACTAACGCTAAAGTTTCACCTGCATGTAATTTTAATGTGACACCATCTACAGCTCGAACGTGACCAACAACACGTTTAAAAAGTCCCTTTTTGATAGGGTAGTGAATTTTAAGATTATTTACTCTCAATAAGCATTCTTCATCCGTTCCTTGAAATTTTATCACTTTAGATTCAATCTGACGTTTTTCCCAACTGGGTATAGCATCAAATAATTGCAAGGTATAGGGATGTTCCGGTTTAGAAAACAAACTTTCCTTATCTTTTGCTTCAACAATTTTACCTGCACGCATTACAGCAACATGATCTGCCATTTCTGATGTGACCCCCAGATCATGAGTAATAAATAATATCGCCATGCCGGTATCTTTTTGTAACTGGCACAACAGTGCCAATACTTGCGCTTGAATAGTTACGTCTAGCGCTGTTGTAGGTTCATCAGCAATTAATAAATCAGGCTCTCCTGCAAGCGCCATTGCAATCATGATGCGTTGTTTCATGCCACCAGAAAATTGATGTGGATATTCATTAATACGTCTATCAGGTTCAGGAATGCCTACTGCATCCAATAACTCAACACTTCGTTTTAGACACTCCAGCTTGGAAATTTTTTGATGCCGAAATAATGTTTCGCTAATTTGTTGACCTGCTGTCAACACTGGATTTAATGAAGATTGTGGTTCCTGAAAGATCATACCTATTTTCGCACCACGAATATCACGCATTTTACTCTCTGGTAATTCAAAAAGGTTTTGTCCGTTTAATATCACTTCACCACTTACGATATTTGCTGCTGAAGGCAATAAGCGCATAATGGATAGTGCGGTAATAGATTTACCACTACCTGACTCACCCAACAAAACAAAAGTCTCACCTTTCTCAATTGTAAAGCTGACGTCATCGACAACATTAACCTTATCCTTATCATTACCAATCCCGATAGAGGTTGTTAGCTTATTAACCTTGAGTAGTGGCCCTATCATTATTGTTCTGTTCCCAAGTCGGGTAATTTACGTGGTTTACGATTCTCATCGAGTGCAACGTATATCAATTCAGCCTCAGTAACTTTGACAGTTTGCCTGTTTGATAGATAACGCTCAGCATACACTTCGACTTTTATAGTAATTGAAGTACAGCCAGTTTTAATCACTTCTGCATAACAACTGATCAAATCACCTATAAAAATCGGTTCGTGGAATTCAATCGAGTTTACTGCAACAGTCACTATTTTGCCTTGTGCTCGCTCTAATGCTGGAACTGCTCCGGCAATATCAATCTGGGACATAATCCAACCACCAAAAATACTACCACCTGCATTGGCGTCCTTTGGCATAGCAACAATTTTAATTGCCGGCTGCTTACCAATGGGTAATCTTACATTTATTTTTGTCATATTATTTTGATACTTCAAAATTGATAATTTATTTACGCATATACTTATAACTAATGTCGTAGCCTAGGATCAAATGCATCACGTACCGCATCAGAAAACAAATTGGCTGCAAGTACGAGTACAAACATAAATACAAATGCTGCTGCAAGAGACCACCACACTATTGGCTCACGCGCCATCTCCATACGTGCGCCATTAATCATATTACCCCAACTATTCATACTCGGATCAACACCAATATTAATATATGACAGAACAGCTTCAGCTAGTACTAGCCCACTAAAATCAATCACAATAGTAATCATCACGATATGCATAAGGTTAGGTAATAAGTGTCGCAACATGATACTTAGATTACTTACACCAAAAGCTTGTGCTGCTTGCACATAATCTACCTCTCGTAGTTTTAGTGTCTCTGCTCTTAATAGTCGACATAGCCCAGTCCAACTTGTTATACCCAAAATGACACAAAGGAATAAAAGTCTTAGGTCTGCTCTCTCTTCAATACTGTTAAAATCATCCGAATGATTGCCAATATAAACCTGCAGTAATAAGATTGAGGCTGCAATAAGTAATACGCCCGGAATAGAATTTAAGGTGGTGTAAAGATATTGAATAACATCATCTATCCGACCTCGAAAATATCCTGCCATCAAGCCCATCATGATTGCGAAAGGCAACATAACAAGCGTTG
>CAJJDJ010000181.1 GCA_905182825.1 Thiotrichaceae bacterium UBA7359 | reverse complement strand
TTATCAAGCTCAACAAGTACATAGAGAAAATTTTGATCCCAATATCGTTCAATTGAGTACTTTGATGAACATTAAAACGGGAGGTTGCCCGGAAGATTGTGCCTATTGTCCGCAAAGCGCACATTACAACGTAGGCATTAAGGCGGAAAAGCTACTCGAAGTAGATGCGGTTCTTAAACAGGCAAAAGCCGCAAAAGATAGCGGTGCTACTCGGTTTTGCATGGGTGCAGCTTGGAGACAGCCAAGCCAACGTGATCTTGAAAAAGTCATTGCTATGATTGAGGCTGTCAAAAAAACAGGCATGGAAACTTGTGTAACATTGGGTATGTTAGATAAAGAACAAGCAAAAAAACTAAAGTTCGCGGGGCTAGATTACTATAATCATAATCTTGACAGTTCTCCCGAATATTATTCTGAAATTATTAGTACTCGTGACTATCAAGAACGTTTAGATACTCTTGAACATGTTAGAGATTCAGGTATTAATGTGTGTTGTGGCGGTATAGTCGGTATGGGCGAACAAATAGACGACCGTGCTGGTTTGTTAATGAGTCTGGCAAATATGAAAGTTCAGCCAGAAAGTGTACCAATAAATATGTTGGTCCAGGTTGAAGGGACACCTCTAGACAAAACTGAAGAACTTGATCCCATAGATTTTGTACGTATTGTCGCTAGCGCTAGAATAATGATGCCAGCGTCGTATGTTCGATTATCTGCAGGGCGTAGTGAAATGACGGAAGAAATGCAAGCTTTGTGTTTACTCGCAGGAGCAAATTCTATTTTTTATGGTGAAAAACTGCTGACTACAGATAACCCACAATTAGTCGAAGATCAAAGGTTGTTTGAACGTTTAGGTATTCAATCAAGTAGCCATTAATAAGATTTTTTTAAATGAATCTTGTTGACGAAATCAATCAACGTAAGAGTGATGGCCTATATAGAATCAGAAAAGTTGTAGATTTCTCAAAAGGGCCGTTTGTTACAATTGAAAGAGAAGAGTATATAAACTTCAGCAGCAACGACTATTTAGGTTTAGCAGACAATACTATTTTGAAAGAATGTATGATTGATGCTATTGAAGAATATGGCATCGGGGGAAAATCATCACAGTTGGTCACAGGTTATTCAAAACCACATAGAACATTAGAAGAGAGATTAGCGAAATTTCTTAAAAGAGATGCCGCATTAGTGTTTAGTTCCGGCTATTTAGCCAATCTTGCCATTGCTTCTGTTTTAATAAACAAAAACACGATTGTTTTACAAGATAAGCTCAACCATGCTTCTTTAATAGATGCGGCTCAGTTATCTGTTGGCAGTCTAGTCCGTTATAGTCATGGAGATACAAATCATCTTGAAACATTACTAGAAAAATATAGTAAATATAATCTAGTAGTAATGACTGATGGTGTTTTTAGTATGGATGGAGATTTTGCCCCTATTGTTGAAATTGCAAAATTATGTAAAAAGTATGATGCAGTTCTAATAGTTGATGATGCTCATGGAATAGGTGTTTTGGGTGAGACTGGAGCTGGTTTGTTAGAATTAAAAAAACTTAACCAAGCAGAAGTGCCGCTGTTGATAGGTACATTTGGTAAATCATTTGGGGGTTGCGGTGCTTTTATTTCGGGAAGCTCATTGTATATAGAAGCATTCGTTCAAAAAGCGAGAACTTATATTTACACAACCGCCATGCCACCGTCATTAGCAGTTACAATGACAAAAGCAATTGAATTGGTAATTAATGGTATAGAGCAGCGAGAAAATTTATATAGCCTGATTAAATTTTATAAAGAGTCAATGCGGCATGCAAATTTAAGAGCACATGAATCCATATCACACATACAGCCTTATATTGTCGGCAATGCAAAGAAGGCAGTTGAGTTAAGTGAGGCATTATATCGTAACAAGTTATTAGTAATAGCAATACGTCCGCCAACAATCCCTAAGAATACTTCACGTTTAAGGGTAAGTCTCACTGCTATACACGACAAGAAACAGGTTACGTGTTTGGTTCAAAATATAAAGAATAAATCAGATAATGAATAAACAAAAACTGAGCTGTATTCTGTTACATGGTTGGGGCATTAATAAGTCAATCTGGAACAACGTTCTTGCCAGACTACATGTTTTCAATGATGTTGATGCTGTATGCCTTTACACAATAGCTGAAGAGGTAAAAGCAAGTGGGGTGGAAGTTTTAGCCGAGTATATAAAAAATAAAATTGAAAAAGATACTGTGATTATCGCTTGGTCCTTTGGGGGCTTAGTTGCTACGCGGATAGCAACTTTAACTGATAGAATAAAAGGTATTGTTTACATTGCTAGTACACCATGTTTTCTCAATAGGCCTAATTGGAACAATGTATTAGATAAGAAATCAATCTTGAGTCTACAATGTAACTTGTTGAAGAATCCTAAAGACACAATCGAATATTTTTCTGGGCTAATTGCTCAGAGCGACAAAGACACAAAAAAAATGTTAAGAACAATAAGACCAAGCGTTGCTCATGAAAAATATAGTCCAATACTTTTTGCTTGGTTGAATGAATTAGTTCAAATAGATCAAAGAAAAGAGTTTGAAGCTTTACGCTTGCCTACTCAATATTTGCTTGCCGAGCAAGACGTGCTTATAAGTCCAGATATAGCTAAACAATTAAAACAATTACGACCACAAATGAAATGCGAGATTATAAAAAATAGTTGCCATGTCCCGTTTGTTCATCAACCGCATGAGACATTTAATATAATAGATAGGTTTATAAGTGCACAAATTAGATAATAATGTTTATGACATAAGGAGATATGATGTTGCCCATGCGTTTGATGTGGCCGCAAAAAATTATGACAACGCTTCGGTCTTACAAAAAGCTGTTGTCGAACGACTAATCGAGTCATTTGATTTGATTAAAACTAACCCATTATTGATTTTGGATATGGGCTCAGGTACTGGTTATGGCTCAAGAATATTAAAAAAAAGATTTAAAAAAGCACAATATTTTCAAAGTGATATTTCAAGAGAAATGTTAAAAATAGCGCAAAAACAGTCGCCAAGATATTTTTCAAATAATCATTTTGTTTGTGCTGATGCATCTCAAATGCCCATACAAGACAACCAGTTTGATTTAGTATTTAGTAATTTGATGTTGCAATGGTGCAAGGATTTGGATTTTGTGTTTGCTGAAGTTAAACGAATGCTCAAGCCTGGAGGCGTTTTTTTATTCTCAAGCTTTGGCCCAGATACATTAAAAGAATTACGCGACTGCTGGAAAAAAGTAGACGACGATATTCATGTTAATGCGTTTGTTGATATGCATGATGTCGGTGATTCACTGATTCGCAACGGGCTGCATTCGCCGGTTCTAAGTGTTGAACATATAGTCATGACTTACAGCGATTGCTTGCAATTAATGCATGAACTAAAGAGTATCGGAGCACAAAATGTAAATAAAGGTAGAAGAAAATCATTAACTGGTAAACAGCGTTTGAATAAAGTTATTGCGCATTATGAAACCTTGCGCTCAAATGATAAATTACCTGCCACATATGAAGTTGTTTATGGACATGCTTGGCAGCCAGACAAAGAAAAAACTATCAGTGGGGATATCAAGTCTCAGTCAATATCATTGGACAAGTTGAAACAAGATCTAAAATCAAGAAAACTAATATAATTATGGGCAAAGGTATTTTTATTACTGGAACAGATACTGGAGTTGGAAAAACTTGTTTTACACTTACTCTGATGGAGGCACTAAAGAAGCAAGGGTATAGAGCTAGTGGCATGAAGCCTGTAGCGAGTGGTGGTAAATATATTAAAGGTAAGTTTATGAATAATGATGCATATTTAATAATGCAGCATTGCAGTGAGATTATGGATTACGATCTTGTAAATCCATTTGTTTTTAATGAGCCTGTTTCACCTAATTTTGCTGCTAGGCAGACAAGTGAAATTGTCGATATTGCACCGATCCTGTCTAGTTACAACCAATTAACCTTAGTGTCTGATTATACCGTTGTAGAAGGTGTAGGTGGTTGGCGGGTGTCATTATCTGATGATATTAAAACGAACGAGTTGGTACATGAATTAGCATTACCTGTTTTATTGGTGGTTGGGCTTCGTTTAGGCTGTATTAATCACGCAATATTGACTGCAGAGGCTATTAAGTCTGATGGAATAACATTATGTGGATGGGTAAGCAACCAGGTGGAAAGAAGTTATCAATATAAAGAAGAAACTAGAACATTATTAAACAAGGAGCTGGATTGTCCGAATATTGCAGACTTTAGCTATATGAATGATATAAATTACGTTGAAATGAGTAAAAAAGTAGATCTTTCACATATACTAGGTTTTGGTATTAAGTAATATAATCTTAAGGTTGCAACGAGTGGCTAATTTAGGGCATATTATCGCCCGCAGATAGCGATGATAATCACAAGGCTAGGACATATGTTGTCTCAACTATGTGCAATAAGGCTTTATAACATTAATTTTAATGAAATTATTTAATCAGGCGTTAATAACTTCGAACTAATGATAAAGTATAAAAAATACAAAGCTTTCAGCCTTATTAGTGATATGTCATGATCATTGAAACTAATATAAGTTGTTTGTTTGAACTAAATATAATTCTGGTGCCACAAAAGAATTGTATAAAGTAATATTACAAAAAGAATTAGTTATCATAAATAAAAATCATCAATGCTGAGGATTGTTGTATGTCAGTCGATAAATTAAAACAAACTGTGCTTCAGTTAGTTGCAGTTTCATTGTTCTTAGTGAGTGGGGCTGTTCTGGCTGAATATCCACTTAATTTGACCGAAGGCGTTACGCCAACCAGTCAAAAAGTCTATGAACTACATATGATTATTTTGTATATTGTTACAGCAATTGGTATCGCTGTTTTCGGTGTTATGGCATGGTCAATTTTCTATCATAGAAAATCAAAAGGCGCGGTTGCTGCTCAATTTCATCACAGCACGGCTGCTGAAATCACGTGGACGGTTATTCCGATCTTGATTTTAGTCGGGATGGCCATACCAGCAACTAAAACACTTGTTTTTATGGAAAAAACAGGCGGTGCAGAGATGACGTTGAAAGTTACTGGTTATCAGTGGAAATGGAAATATGATTATCTTGATGGAGAGGGTAAAGGCATAAGTTTTTTTAGTGCGTTGTCAGAGGAAGATTATAAAGCAAGTCAAAGAAACTCAGGTATAGACCCGAAGACAATCAAAAACTATCTTAGAAATGTGGATAATCCAGTTGTGCTCCCTGTGGATACAAAAATAAGAATTTTGACTACAGCAGCAGACGTTATACATGCTTGGTGGGTACCTGCTTTGGGGTGGAAGCGTGATGCAGTGCCTGGATATATTAACGATAATTGGACTTATATAGAGGAGCCAGGTATCTATCGTGGAAAATGCACGGAGTTATGCGGACAAAATCATGGTTTTATGCCCGTTGTTTTACATGCCGTTTCAAAAGAAGAATACTCTGTTTGGGTAGAGGAGCAAAAAATTCTTCAGCTAGCTGCTGCGGATGGTGCGAATCGTGAATGGTCCAAAGACGAATTATTAGCAAAAGGCAAATCTATTTACTCTGCAAATTGTGCTTCATGTCATCAAGCTGATGGTAATGGCATTGAAGGTTTATTTCCCGCGTTGAATGGTAGTGGAATTGTTAATGGCCCACAGAAAGACATGATTAACCTACTTCTTAACGGTAAAAATTTGATGCCAGCGTTTAAAGATCAATTAAATGATGCCGACATTGCCGCTGTGATTACTCATGAACGAAACTCTTGGGACAATATAGTAAAAGATACTGTTCAACCGTCGGATGTAAAAGCAGCAAGATAACAGAAATATTTTAAACATTAATAAACTAATAGATAGTTAATAGAGGATAGACAGATGGGTGAAGCAGTTATCCACGAAGATCATCACGATCATCACGATCACAAACCGACAGGCATAGGCCGTTGGCTATTTTCGACCAATCATAAGGACATCGGTACGATGTATTTGGTGTTCTCTTTGATTATGTTTTTTATCGGCGGCGCCATGGCAATGGTAATACGAGCTGAACTTTTTCAGCCAGGGTTACAATTTGTTGATCCCCAATTTTATAATTCAATGACTACTGTTCATGCACTAGTTATGATTTTTGGTGCTGTGATGCCCGCTGGTGTTGGCTTAGCTAATTGGATGATTCCGATGATGATTGGTGCGCCAGATATGGCCATGCCACGTATGAATAATATGAGTTTTTGGATCCTACCATTTGCTTTTACGTTATTATTGTCTACCTTCTTTATGCAGGGGGGTGCCCCAGCCGGTGGGTGGACGATGTATCCACCATTAGTATTGCAATTAGGTGATGCTTTCCCTTTCTTAATCTTTGCCGTTCATTTTCTGGGGATCTCGTCGATTATGGGCGCTATCAACATTATTGCCACAGTTTTTAATATGCGTGCACCAGGTATGACTTTTATGAGGCTGCCTTTATTTGTTTGGACTTGGATTATTACGGCTTTTTTGTTAATTGCCGCTATGCCAGTATTGGCTGGAGCAGTGACAATGTTATTAACAGATCGATTTTTTGGCACTGCTTTTTTTGATGCTGCCGGTGGCGGTGACCCGGTATTATTCCAGCATATATTCTGGTTTTTTGGACACCCAGAAGTCTACATTTTGGTGTTGCCCTCCTTCGGTATTATTTCACAAATAATTCCAACTTTTGCACGTAAGCCTTTATTTGGCTATGCCTCTATGGTTTATGCAACAGCTTCGATTGCATTCTTGTCCTTCTTTGTTTGGGCGCATCATATGTTTACTGTAGGTATGCCGTTGGCCGGCGAATTGTTCTTTATGTATGCAACGATGGCAATTGCAGTTCCAACAGGAGTTAAAGTCTTTAATTGGACAGCGACCATGTGGAGAGGCTCTATGACATTCGAAACACCCATGTTATTTGCCATAGGTGTTCTATTCATGTTCACCCTGGGAGGTTTCTCTGGTTTGATGATGGGCATAACACCTGTCGATTTTCAGTACCACGATACTTATTTCATCGTAGCGCATTTTCACTATGTTCTTGTTCCAGGCATTGTCTTTGGTATC
>CAJJDJ010000180.1 GCA_905182825.1 Thiotrichaceae bacterium UBA7359 | reverse complement strand
TTTTTGATCCAGGCAGGTCATGGTCCATATTACACATTCTTTTCTATTTATCTTGAAGAACATGGTTATTCAAATAGTTTTATTGGTAAATGTTGGGCATTGGGTGTTTTTGCAGAGGTTATTATTTATCTCTTCATACATAAAGTAATAGGTCGTTTCGGATTACGCAAACTAATGATTTTGACAGTGATATCTGCGACATTGCGTTGGTTATTGATCGCGTTTTTTGTAGACAATGTCGCTATATTATTATCCGCGCAATGTCTACATGCTGCTACATTTGGAGTTTATCATGCAGTAGCGATTCAATATATTCATTGTGAATTTAAAGGCTCTCACCAGGGACGAGGTCAAGCGCTTTACAGTAGCGTCAGCTTTGGTGCAGGATTAGCATTAGGTAGTTTGGTTAGTGGTTATCTTTGGGATTCAGTTGGTTCCATGCAGACGTTTCTATTTGCTGCTGTTTTGAGTGCGATCGGTATTGTTATTGCTTGGTTTGGATTAAAAGATAATTACTCTGAATCTTAAATTGATGAGTTTATATGTGAAAAACTAGACATTCGTTCCGCCGACTGTAATATCATCGATTCTGATTGTGGGCTGTCCAACGCCGACAGGAACGGATTGACCATCTTTACCGCAAGTGCCAATTCCAGAATCAAGTGCCATATCATTGCCGACCATCGTTACACGGGTTAATACATCAGGACCGTTACCAATAATCGTTGCACCTTTGATGGGTGTAGTAACTTTACCTTTTTCGATTTTATATGCCTGACTAGCACTAAATACAAACTTGCCATTGGTGATATCAACCTGGCCACCACCGAATTGTACCGCATAGATGCCTTTATCGACTGAGGCAATGATCTCTTCTGGATCATGGACTCCACCTAACATATAGGTGTTTGTCATCCGTGGCATTGGTAAATGGGCGTAAGATTCTCGTCGACCATTTCCGGTAGGCGCCACACCCATTAGTCGAGCATTATGCTTGTCTTGCATATAAGTTTTTAAAACTCCGCATTCTATTAAGGTTGTCGAAGATGTCGGTGTTCCTTCATCATCAATATTCAAAGAACCGCGTCGATTTTCTATGGTGCCATTATCAACAACAGTAACTTCGGGTGATGCAACACGCTCGCCAATGCGGTCAGAGAATGCGGATGTTTTCTTACGATTAAAATCACCCTCTAATCCATGCCCAATAGCTTCATGTAGTAATATCCCGGGCCATCCCGACCCCAGTACAACTGGCATCATACCTGCCGGTGCAGCATCGGCTTTAAGATTAATTAACGCCTGTTCAATAGCTTCATCAACATATGACATGGCCATACCATCATTTAAAAAATATTCATAGCCAAAGCGACCACCACCGCCAGAACCACCTTTTTCTATACGACCACTTTCTTCAACTATGACATTAATATTAAGTCGGATTAGGGGTCTGATATCGCCACTCAGCATACCCTCACTATTGGCAACTAATATAGTTGATTGGGAACCGACTAAACCAATCATAACTTGTTTAATTCGAGGATCTTTTTTTCGCGCAGCTTGATCCAGTTGTTTTAAAAGATTGATTTTTTCTTCTGTTGTTACTGAATTTAGAGGGTCTTTATCACTATAAAGAATAGGTGTACTTGTTTTATGCCATGCTTGTAATTGACCGTTGTCACCATGACTAGCGATTGATCGTGCTGCAGTCGCTGCCTGAGTTAGTGCTGGTAATATAATCTCATCGGAATAGGCAAAACCGGTTTTTTCTCCGCTGATGGCACGTACGCCAATGCCTTGATCAATATTATAAGAACCTTCTCTAACAATACCGTCTTCTAATACCCATGATTCTGAATGAGAAGATTGAAAGTAAAGATCAGCTTGATCAATTGATGGGAGTACCAGTTGATCTAATGTTCTTTGAAGATCATTTAAATCAAGACCACGTTGGGTGAGTAAAGTGTTTTCAGCTGTGTCTAATGCGTTAGTCATTTAATCAAATTATCCAGTTTATTATGCTATTTCATATGGGACAGTGCGGGAAAAGTCTTGCGAAGTTTGCCTTGTTTCTCAAGGTCAATGGTGGCTATGGCTACGCCTGGACCTTTATCAATACTTGCAAGTATCATACCCCAAGGATCGACAATCATACTATGCCCCCAAGTTTCACGCTCGTTTTCATGCATTCCGCCTTGGTTGGAGGCGATAACGTAACATAAGTTCTCAATAGCTCGCGCTCTTAATAATGTTTCCCAATGAACTTCTCCTGTTGTTGCTGTAAAAGCCGATGGTGCGGTTATGATTTGCACATCATCATCATGCATTTTTCGGTATAATTCTGGAAATCGTAGGTCATAACACACTGAGAGTCCGATATTTCCTATCTCGGTTTGTGCTACTGCAAGATTATTACCCGGCTCAAAAGTATTGGATTCATTATATGATTCGTCATTGGATTCATTAACAAGGACATTAAATAGATGTATTTTTTCGTAATGTGCAATGCACTGACCTTTGGGGTTATAAAGTAAACTTGCGGCAAGTGCTTTGTCTGATTTATCAGATTCAAGTGGGATAGTGCCGCCTAATAGCCAGATCTGGTGTTGTTTTGATTGCTTTGAAAGAAAAAACTGTAAAGGTCCATCACCAAATTTTTCAATAATCGCCAGGTGGTCATTCTCTTCTTTAGCCATTAATGGGAAATTTTCTGGCAATGTAACGAATTTAGCGTTTTTAGAAACTGCTTCGGCAATAAGTTTTTCAGCGATATCCAAATTTTCGTCAACGGTACTAGTAGATACCATCTGTATAGCGGCAACATTTAACATAAGCTGATTATACGGCAGTACTGAATAAGCAAACAACTCAAACAGCCCTGTAACGTTTTTAACGTATGCCGTATAATTACCACTTTTTTTATAGTATCAAGGTCAGAAAGTGAACGAAGATTTTGCACGGATTAATCGGTTACCCCCTTACGTCTTCAATATTGTCAATGAATTGAAGATGGAGGCTCGTCATCGAGGAGAAGATATCATTGATTTTGGTATGGGAAATCCAGATCAGCCCACACCAACACACATTGTTGATAAGTTAGTCGAAGCATCAAATCGCGATGACACCCATGGTTATTCCATCTCGCGCGGAATCCCTCGACTGAGGCGTGCAATCTGTGATTGGTACAGAAATCGATATAGTGTTGAACTTGATCCTGAAACAGAGGCGATAGTTACCTTAGGTTCTAAAGAAGGTTTGGCTCATTTGGCTATGGCTATTGTCGATAGAGGTGATGCTGTATTAGTCCCTAATCCGGCTTATCCGATTCATCCTTATGGTTTTGTGTTAGCGGGTGCGGATGTGCGCCATGTTCCGATTGGCCCGGGCATAGATTTTTTTGAAGAATTGCAAAAATCTATAAGAGATTGTTGGCCCAAACCAAAAGCATTGCTCATTAATTTTCCAAGCAATCCAACAACACAATGTGTGGATCTAGAGTTCTTTAGTAAGATTATTGAAATTGCTAAAGAACATCAGATCTGGGTGATTCAGGATTTAGCCTATGCCGATATTGTCTTTGATGGCTATATTGCACCATCAATCATGCAAGTTCCTGGAGCAAAAGATATTGCCGTTGAATTTTTTTCTATGTCCAAGAGTTATAATATGCCCGGTTGGCGCGTTGGTTTTATGGTGGGTAATCCCACCTTGGTTGCTGCACTTTCGCGAATTAAATCCTATCTGGATTACGGTACATTCACCCCAATACAGATTTCTGCGATTACCGCGCTTGAAGAATCTCAGCAATGTGTCGTTGAGATTCGTGATATGTATTGCAATCGGCGTGATGTTTTGTGTGATGGCTTGAACGCAGCAGGGTGGAAAGTTGAAAAACCCAGAGGAACTATGTTTGTCTGGGCTCCGATACCTGACCAATTCAAAGAGATGGGTTCACTCGAATTTTCAAAAAAATTATTAATAGAAGCGAAGGTAGCGGTATCACCAGGAATAGGTTTTGGTAGCTATGGTGATCAGTTTGTTCGATTTGCATTAATCGAGAATGAACACAGGAGTCGTCAAGCAATTCGTTCAATACGAGCGATGCTAAGGGAAGAAGTTCCACAGACTGACGTGATTTAAGAATCAATCAATTTAAGAATTAGTGAGAAATAAGCATTATGGAGCCTGTTAAAATAGGATTACTAGGATTGGGCACAGTTGGCGGTGGGACTGTGAGTGTACTTACACGCAATGCTGATGAGATTGCGCGTCGTGCTGGGCGTGGTATTCACATAACTCATGCAGCAGCCATAGATTACAA
>CAJJDJ010000179.1 GCA_905182825.1 Thiotrichaceae bacterium UBA7359 | reverse complement strand
CTGGTGACCATATTTAGACCCGTAAAATCTGCAATCAATTGTAGTACGGCTCTTACTTCAATACTTTGAAAGTTTAATGACAAACGTTCTCCCGTATAACCAAACAATTCTTTCTTTTTTGCTTCTTTTTCTTCCTCGGTTACTGGCTTAAATTCTATTGTATATTGATTCCCTGCTTGATAAGCCAGATGAACATAATCATCTGATATAGCAGTGATGGTCATCTTGACATTATTTCCATTAGCAACTGTATCTATCTCTTTTACTGGTGTAGCAAAGTCAACAACATCTAATTTTCTATCCAAATTTGAGGGTAATTGTGTATCAAAAAAATTGATGACTATCTTGCCTGCATCTGTACTCATATCTATTGGAATAGAGGGATCAGACAACTGAATAATTACTTTTCCTTCGCCACTATCGCCCCTGCGAAAATCAATACCCTCTATACTTTTAGCTGACGAACCAGTTGTACTCGCTAATACAGAACCATTTATAGCATTATCAAGATTCAAAATAATCACATCATCTTCGACGTCTATATTATATGATACTAAACGAGTCAAATTTACCACAACTCTGACACGTCCTCCCGCTTCAACAACATTCAAACTATTAGCCATACCTAACCCAATAGTTCGTGTCCTCTCGATTGCATTTAGTGTCGTGTTTGGAAGATCAATAACAATCCTAGCTGGATTATCAATTGTGAAATTTAAAGGACCGGCAGGTAACGCTTCTGACAACACGAGCTTAACCTGAACTCGCCCACCTGACATTGATGCAAAACTTACATCATTTAGTGAAACAGCATAGGTAAATGTACTAGTCAAGAACAATACCGTGAGTATGATTAATTGTGTTAAATATTTTAATTTAGTTATCATGGTCTCGTAACCCTTGAAATTAAATGTAACTCTGTTATTGGTAACCATTCTTCATACCTTTAAATTTGATCACTCTATTTCTATCAGAGCAAGCGCTGCCTGTCGTTCTTCCCATCGCCCGTCACTATTCTGAATTATCTCTCTGAGTTCAATTCGGTCTTCATGAACATGGGTAATCTTTCCAATATTAACGCCTAGATAATTACCAACACTTACTCGATGAACAGCCCCTTCAGGGTCAAGAACTATTCCCCACTCATCATCATCATTATCAAGTGTCCCAACCATTCTTAGACTGTCCAATTCGTATGCTTCAAGTTCTTCTCTATTACGATTTTTAATTTCACGTTCCACTTCCGGTGTTAATGCATCGTCAACGCCATCTGATTCTAATTCAGTTCTCTTGATGACATAAAATAATTTGAATGGATTATGTGCGTCGCTTAATCCTGATTGATAAGCATAGGCTTCATAGGGTTTTATTTCTGGGAGTGGCTCTATTAGGCCCCCAGGTCTCGACATAATGCTTGACAGTTCATTATTGAGACTAACAGTATCAGCCGAAATACAACCAGATAGAATTATTGCAAACAACACGCAACACAGTATTTTTAAAAACTTATCTATTTGGACACAAATTTTCATTATTCATCCTCTTCTTCAAGTGCGCGATATGTCTTTGCAATAGCCGTCATTACAAGCAAAGGAATACCATCTACTGCATCATCTTTCGTAGTTTTAATAGAGACATCATGTGTTGTTACAATCCTAGGTAGCGATGCTATGCCGCTAATAAATTCACCAAACTGGTGGTAATTTCCAACAACAGAAATGCTTATTGGTAATTCCGCGTAAAATTCTTTAGGTGTTTCAGCGTTTGGTTCAAAAAGCTTAAAATTCAATCCTGATGATAAACCAGTTTGAGAGATATCAATTAACAATCCTGCAACTTCAGTCTTATTAGGCAATTGTCGAACCATGTTGCCAAAAGTCTGTTCCATTTCTTTCATCTGCTCTATTAAAGCATTCAGATTAGCAGCTTTCTTTTGCTTAACTTTGAGAATCCTTATTTGTTCAGTCTCTTTTTTTTCTAAAGTCGACAATGATCTACGCTGATCGGTTATATCGAAATGCCAGCCCGCAAAGATTATAACAAGAAAAAAAATAACAAAGGAACCAGTCTTAAAAGGCGTCGGCCACAGACCCGGATTCTGTAGGTCTAGACTGTTCATGTCATCAACAATACTCATGATTCCTCTTCTTCTCCATCCTTAGGAAAAATTTGTTTAAAGGTCAAAGTAAAACTGTTAACCACTGTAGAATCACTCACGTTTGATTCCTTAATAACTTTTAGGCTTGCTTCAGTTAGCCAAACAGAACTATCCAGATTTCTCATGAAAGATGAAACACGAGCATTTGATTGTGCTAATCCATTTACTGTTATTTTCTTTCCTTCTTGTTTTACCTCTAAGAGAGTAACTCCGTCTGGAAGGCTATGAACTAATTCATCAAAAAAACGAACAATCAATGGGCGATTACCCTGTAATTCCTCAATAGCCCGTATGCGTGACAATAGTTGTTCTTTTTCTTTTTCCAGCTCTCTAATTTCTTTAATCTTTTTGTCTACTTCAGCTATTTTTTCATCTACCATTCCAATTCGAAGAATTTGATTTCCTATCAACTGAGAATGGTAATAATGTCCTAGACCCCAAACTGATGCAGCAATAAGAAAAACAAATCCAAAGGAAATTAAAAATTGTTGCAATAATTCTTTACGTTTTGCTTCACGCCACGGGAGCAAATTAATCGTTGACATTAATGACTCCCTCTTAAAGCAAGCCCGCAAGCAATCATCATCGCTGGCGCATGCTTTGCAAGGCTCTCCGCATTAACCTTTGGTGCTAAGGCCATATTCGCAAAGGGGTTTGCTATTATTGTTTTAACACCAAGCCTTGACTCAATTAATTCAGCCACTCCTGAGATAGATGAACAGCCACCAGCAAGCACAAGAATATCTACGCTGCTTATCTGACTTGATGCATAAAAAAATTGTAATGCGCGTCCAATTTGTGAGGCTAAGTTTCCTTTGAACGGTTCTAGAACTTCTTGTTCATAATTCGCTGGTAAGCCACCATTTATTTTTGCTAATTCTGCTTCTTGAAGTGTCAATCCATATTTTCGCTGAATCTCTTCGGTTAATTGTAGACCACCGAATGTTTCTTCACGTGAATAGATCATCTTCATATTTTCCATGACACTGAAATTAGTAGCAGAATAGCCAATATCCGCCACAGCTATTGCGTCTTTAGAAATACGAGCTGGGAAATCACCGCTTATTAATTCTATAGTATTTTCAATAACGAAAGCCTCTACATCAACGATCTTGGCATTAAGTCCACCTAACTCTATTGACGAAACAACATTATCTACAGTTTCCAAGCGTGATGCAGCAAGTAAAACATTTACTCTATCAGCACCTTCTTCAGAGTCGCCAATCACTTCAAAGTCTATTGCTACTTCTTCTAATGGAAAAGGAATGTATTGATCAGCCTCAAATTGAATTTGAGTCTCCATTTCATCATCCGAAAGACCCGATGGCATACTGATGACTTTTGTAATAACTGTAGAACCTGCGACGCAAACTGCGGCTTGTTTTGCGCGTGAACCTGATTTCTTCACTGCGCGAGCAACGACCTCGCCGACTACCTCAATATCGGTTATAATATTGTTTATGACGGAACTTGATGGGAGAGCTTCGACAGCATAACTTTCAATGGTATACTTACCCTCCTTCTGGCTGAACTCTAACAACTTTATTGCAGTTGCGCTTATGTCGACACCTAATATTGAAGGTTGCTTGTTATTAAACAAAAACACTATTTTTTCCTTCTGAAGTCATTAACTTATAACGTAAAAGTATAACATGACATTAACTTATTTTAATCGAAATAGCTAAAGGAAATTTAAAAACAAGATGTTTTTAAGGTTTTTTAATATATCACAGTCAATTTTACATTTTCGAGGAAAAAAAAGAAGATGTTGTATAATTAATATACTATCTACACAAGATGTTGCGTTTTCTCTTTAATTTTCTCCTTACAACAATGATTTTAAGCATAATTACTGGTGTAATTGTGTCTTGGTATGTAGTGCCTAACCTTCCAGATATAGAGGCTTTAAAAGATGTAAAGCTAAAGGTGCCTCTTCGTGTTTATAGTAAAGACTTATCTTTAATCGCAGAATTCGGAGAAAGAAGACGCGCCCCAATTAATATCGCTGAAGTTCAACCCAAATTAACACAAGCGTTTATTGCTGCAGAAGACGATCGCTTTTATGAGCATCCCGGCGTTGATTGGCAAGGTATTGCGAGAGCTGTATATTCGTTAGTGAGAACAGGATCAAAAAGTCAAGGTGGCAGCACAATAACAATGCAGGTTGCCAGAAATTTTTTTCTAAGTCGTGAAAAGACCTACTTAAGAAAACTTAATGAAATTTTCCTCGCATTCAAAATTGAGCAGGAACTTAGCAAAGATGCCATTCTGGAATTATATCTTAACAAAATATATTTAGGGCAACGCGCATATGGAGTGGCTGCTGCTGCTCAAGTTTATTATGGCGTTGACATCAATTCACTAAGCTTATCTCAAGTTGCGATGATCGCTGGACTACCAAAAGCACCTTCATCAACAAATCCTATTACCAATCCTGAACGTGCCTTAATACGAAGAAACTACGTACTAAAAAGAATGTTATTACTTTCATATATTACTGAATATGAATATCAATTTGCTTTGAATGAGCCCATTGGCGCGTCATTGCATTCTGCTTCTATAAAACTTGAAGCGCCATATATAGCGGAGATGATTAGAAGTGAATTGATAGAGCAACAAGGTGATGCGGCGTACAGTAATGGATTAACCGTAACAACGACCATTCTTGATAAGAATCAAAACGCTGCCAATCTGGCACTAAAAAATACTTTAATCGCTTATGATAAACGGCATGGGTATAGAGGTCCCGAACATCATATAAAAGACATACAAGACAAAACTGAAGAAGAGATTGATGCCTTACTTGAGAGCCTTCCAACACTTGGAAATCTCTATCCAAGCCTGGTCATGCATGTTAATGAACGAACTGTTAGTGCATATATTACAGGCATTGGACAGATTGAAATAAATTGGGAAGGTCTAGAGTGGGCACGAAAATATATTACGGAGAACCGTCGTGGCAGCGAACTCAAGACAGCAGCGGAAGTTTTATCTCCAGGAGATATTATACGTGTGATCGAAACTGAAACTGGTGATTGGGCGCTTTCGCAAATCCCTAATGTCGAAGGAGGACTGATATCAATTTCACCTCATGACGGAGCAGTCTTAGCCTTAGTTGGAGGTTTTAATTTCTACAAAAATAAATTTAACCACATAACACAAGCAAGACGTCAACCTGGTTCAGGTTTCAAGCCATTCATATATTCTTCTGCAATTGAGAAAGGTATGACCGCTGCAACCATTATTAATGACGCTCCTATCGTATTTGATGACCCTGGAATTGAAGATGGTTGGAGACCTGAAAATTATAGTCGTAAGAGTTATGGGCCAACTCGATTAAAAGTCGCCTTAACTCATTCTCGTAACCTTGTATCAATAAGATTATTACATGCTATAGGTATTCCATTTGCACTTGAACACATTCAAAAATTTGGATTCGATAAAAAGAAATTACCTCATAACCTATCTTTATCACTTGGAAGCGCTGAAATCACACCATGGGAATTAGCGCGTGGATATAGTGTTTTTGCAAATGGAGGGCATTTAATTAATCCATACTACATAAATCAAATTAAAGACTACAGTAATGAAGTAATATTACAGGCAGAGCCCTTGGTGGTCTGTAATAAGTGCGATAAAGAAGATTCAAACGTGTTAACTAATACGGCTGAAAACAACATGTCCTCAAAAGAAATTGATGATATAGCTCTTGTATCTGAAGTAAACCCGAGTATTCAAAAATCATATGCACCTCGTGTGGTTAATGTCCAGAATATTTGGATCATGAATTCAATAACCCGTAATGTAATAAAAAATGGTACAGGACGACGTGCATTACAGTTAAATCGTACAGATCTTTCTGGAAAAACAGGAACAACAAACGATCAACATGATGCATGGTTTTCTGGTTTTAACTCAGATATTGTCACTATCTGCTGGGTTGGTTTCGACAAATTCAAACCATTAGGGAACAAAGAAACAGGAGCGAGAGCAGCACTTCCAATGTGGATCGATTATATGAAAGTCGCGCTTGAAGGAAAGGCTGAGGCAATTATGGATCGACCGAAGGGTCTAATAAATGTTCGCATAGATCCAGAAACCGGACAACCAGGCCATGTGAGTAATCCCAATACAATCTTTGAAGTATTTAGATTGGAATACGCACCAAAATCAACAACACAAACAAAACAACCCGATGTGTTCATACAAACGAATGAAGCTGAGTCTAATCAAGAACAATTATTCTAATCAAACCGCTTTATCATACGCAGTATAGTTTATGACCACATAATAGTAAAAATTAATCTAGAAGCTGCCAAGCTGTTCGTACACAAAAGTCTTGAAGACTTTTTTTAATCCGGAAAGATTTGCTTAAAAATTAAAGACCTATTAATGATCAGTAAACATCCACTAGTTATATGATAACGCATCCATTAATACTGCATGTTGCAATCGCGACACCTTTGCGACGTTTGTTTGATTATCTACCAGATGATGTATCAGACTTAAAGGTATTACAGCCTGGTCTGCGTGTGTCAGTTCCGTTTGGCCGACGCAAAGATGTGCCCGGAATTGTTATGTCGATAAGTAATAAAAGTGATTTTTCATATAGTAAATTAAGAAAAATAAATCGCATCATCGATGAGCAGCCAGTTTTTACTCATAAACATTTGAGTCTACTAAAGTGGGCAAGTGATTATTATCACTATTCTATAGGTGAAGTTGTTTTTTCAGCGTTGCCTTCGTCATTAAGAAAAAATATTTCCATATCTAAATATATCGAGCGAGTCTGGTGCTTAACAAAAAAAGGTGCCGCTTTTGAACTCAATCTCATTAAAAAAGCATCTAAACAATCACAAATATTAAATTATTTGCAACAAAGAAAATCGCCTGTTTATGAGTCTGACATCTGCTCTATTTATCCAAGATCAAAACCATCTCTGCTCTCTCTCAAGGAGAAGGATTTGATCACTATCAGTACTGAGGATATTGAGGACAGTGTTATCAAAATAAATAAAAGTCCATTCAAGCTAAATAAAGATCAAAAGTCTGCAACAGATGAAATCTTAAAATCTATAGATAATGCTTCTGTTTTTTTGCTGAATGGTCTAACTGGTAGTGGCAAGACTGAGGTATATATGAGGCTGATGGAGTCTACAATAAAGTCTGGTAAACAATGCTTAGTATTATTACCAGAAATAGGATTAACACCTCAACAGATACAAAGGTTTAAAGATCGCTTTGAAGTTAACATTGCCATTCAGCATTCTGGATTATCTGATCTTGAACGTACACAATATTGGTTAGCCGCAAAATCAGGTAAAGCGAAAATAATTATAGGCACGCGATCTGCTATCTGGACACAGCTTGCAAACCCAGGATTATATATTATAGACGAAGAACACGATCTCTCTTACAAACAACAAGACGGTTTTCGATATTCAGCAAGAGATATGCTCATCTCACGTTCTTTTCGCGACAAGGTACCAGTAATCCTTGGCTCAGCAACACCCTCATTAGAAACTCTATATAACGTTAAAAAAAATCGATACAAACAATTAGTATTATCTACTAGAACTGCTAATGCAAAACCGCCAAAATTTCATTTGCTGGATATTCGCGGAAAAAAAATGTTCGGTCCAATATCACAGTCGTTAGTAGATGAAATCACGAAACATTTAGACAGCAAGAATCAAGTACTCTTGTTTTTAAATCGTAGAGGGTATGCAGTTCATTTGTTTTGTCACAATTGTGGTTGGAAAGCTGAATGTCCTCGATGTGAATTACCTTATACATACCATAAAGGTATAAATCGCCTCATTTGTCATCATTGTGGTGTAGCCAAGCGGCATATTGAACAATGCCCTGATTGTAATAAACCTTTATTGCTTATGGGGCATGGGACAGAACGGATCGAAGAAGTGCTTGCAACTTTATTTCCGCAAGCGAGTATTTCTAGAATTGATCGCGATACAACTCGTAAGAAAAATGCTATGAGTGATTATCTGAAAAAAATACAATCTGGCGAAATCGACATAATGATTGGGACACAAATGCTTGCTAAAGGGCATCACTTTCCAAATGTAACACTTACCGGCATAGTAGACGCGGATCGAGGCTTATTTTCGACTGATTTCCGGGCTAGTGAAAGATTAGCGCAACTTTTTATGCAGGTCAGCGGTAGAACTGGCAGAGGCATTAAAGAGGGAACAGTGATTGTGCAAACCTACAACCCTGAACACCCACTTTTTCGACAATTGATACAACATGGATATAACCATTTTTGTACCTCTCTCTTACAAGAACGAAATCATTCATCATTACCGCCATATTCTTATATGGTTTTTTTAAGAGCTGAAGCACATAATAGTAATGAGGTCAAAATGTTCATTCAAAATGCTGCGATGCATTTGAATGAGCTTACTAATAACAAATTGTTATTATTTGGTCCGATTCCTGCCCTTATTGAAAAGCGTAATGGCCGCTATCGTTATCAATTAATTATTCAATCACAAAGTAGAAAAATGTTACATACACACTTAAACGTTTGGCTAGAGAAACTTGAAAGTAGTAAACTTGCGAAAAAAATACGCTGGTCATTAGACGTAGACCCTCAAGATATGACTTAATCAATTATCATGCAAAAAAATTATTTATTTATCATCATTCTGGCTTCCTTAACATGGAGCCCCGTGTTTTCATCATCCGAATTAGACGTAAAAATTAGTATTGATATTGATTTTGTGGATGTTAAGCACAAAGGCAAAATTGTCCGAATTCAAAGAAAGCAGTCTTCAGAAAATACTATAAACCCTCTTTACTCGAAAACATCAAGGAGATGTCCGCCATTTTGTATTCAACCAGGAAAACTTGCTGAGGGTGTAGAAACTATTGGTGAGTTAGAAATTCTGGATTATTTGGTACGTAAGTCAAATGGCGATAATTCCATTTTAGTTATTGATTCACGTACTGACGGATGGGTAGAGAACGGCACTATCCCAGGAACGATAAATATTCCTTGGGTTATGTTAAAACAAGACGTTGGTGCTGACCCATTTCAAATAGCAGATATCTTAGAAGATGAATTTGGTGCAGTCAGTATTGAAGGCCTCTGGGATTTTTCTAATGCCAAAACCCTCATAATGTTTTGTAATGGCCAGTGGTGTGGACAATCTCCTTCTAATATTAAAACCTTACTGAGGTTTGGCTATCCAGCACATAAACTTAAATGGTACCGAGGGGGCATGCAAGACTGGGAAATGCTTGGTTTGACTGTCGTCAAATAAACTTCTGCTCTACCTTCTCCTTAGCCATTAAACAATCTAGAATAAGTGATTTTTTGAGATACTCTAAATTGAAAAACCAAATTCAAGAATTACTTCTTCAATCTTTAGCAGAACTAGAGTCGAAAGACATACTATCCACAAGTAATGATATTTTAATTAAAATAGAAAATTCTCGTAGTCCAGAACATGGTGATTTTGCTACTAATCTCGCAATGACTTTAGCAAAAAAAAATAAAATAAACCCCCGCCAATTAGCACAAAAAATAATTAACCAACTTCCCAAATCAGAAATATTAGAACGAGTTGAAATTGCAGGTCCGGGATTTATTAACTTTTTTCTAAAACAAGATTCTCATCAAGCAACTGTCGTTAAAATTTTAAAGAATGGCCATCGATATGGTGATTCTAAGATAGGCGCAAATATATCAACCTTAGTCGAATTCGTTTCAGCAAATCCTACTGGGCCTTTACATATTGGTCATGGCCGTGGTGCCGCTTATGGTACTGCAGTCTCTAGCTTGCTTAGAAAAATAGGATTTAATGTCAGTTGTGAATACTATATAAACGATGCTGGAAGACAGATGGACATACTTGCTCTAAGTGTCTGGTTACGTTATTTACAACACAATGATGTAAAAATTCCTTTTCCAGAAAATGCTTATCAAGGCGACTATATAACCGATATCGCCATAGCACTATATGCAGAGTATGCTGGAAAGTTTGTCCTTCCAACTGAAAAAATTATGCCATTGTTTGAAGAAAAAGCTCCTGAATTAAAAATTGATGGCCTAATTAAATATTGTATTGATAATCTCGGTGAAAAATACTACCGAATTATTTTTGATGCAGGCCTAGACTCAATACTGACTACAATTAAAAATGATCTTGTCGGTTTTGGTGTTAAATTTAATAATTGGTTTTCTGAGCGTTCGCTAGTAGAAAATAAAACCGTTGAAAAATGCATTCAAAAGTTAATAAAAAATGACTGGGTTTATGAAAAAGATGGCGCCCAATGGTTTCGTTCTAGCAAACTTGGTGATGAAAAAGATCGCGTTTTAATTAGAGAAAATGGACAAGCAACCTATTTTGCTTCGGATATTGCATATCACCTTTCAAAGGTAGAACGTGGTTTTGAAAAGATCATTAATGTTTGGGGTGCTGATCACCATGGTTATATAGCCAGAGTAAAGGCTTCTATGCAGGCGCTTGAGCTATCGTCTGATAGATTAGAGGTATTACTAGTTCAGTTCGCAACACTGTATCGCGGTAAAGAAAAACTACAGATGTCTACTCGATCAGGTGAATTTATCACACTTAAAGAACTTCAAGAGGAAGTGGGTAAGGATGCCGCTCGTTTCTTTTATATTATGCGAAAAAGTGAGCAGCATCTTGATTTTGACCTAGAGTTAGCTAAGTCAGAATCGAACGATAACCCTGTATATTATATTCAATATGCTCATGCTAGGATTTGCAGTGTTTTTAGGCAATTATCAGAAAAAGGGATAAATTATCAACAAGCTGAAGCTTTGAAGCATATTTCAAAACTTAATGAAGCGCATGAAATAAAGTTGCTTGCTACTCTTGCTAGATACCCCGATGTGATAGAAAACGCGGCGATTACTTATGAACCACATCAATTAGCTTATTATCTTAAGGACTTGGCAAATGATTTTCATACTTATTACAATGCGAATCAGTTTATTGTTGATGATGACATTATCAGAAATGCCCGCCTGACGTTGATAGAAGCTACTAAACAAGTTATACAAAATGGATTATCTCTCTTAGGCGTAACAGCACCAGAGGTAATGTAGTGTCAAAAGATTATAAAAGTATTAAACAAAAAAAACATGTTCGATTTTCACAACGTTTCAGTGGAGTTCTTTCTTTTTTAACAGGATTGAGTTTAGGTTTATTTATTACTGTCATTGTTTATTTTCATGGACAGAGCCGTTCTATTGAAAAAAATAAATCCTTACTTAACAATGGACCTGTTGACAATAATTCAAGTGTAACAGCCAATAAAGAAGGAGACATTGCTCAGATACCTGAACCTCAATTTGATTTCTATAACATATTATCAAATAGAAAAGTAAATATTTCAGAATGGGAATCAGCCGAAGACGACCCTGAAAGTAAGCAAACAGATAATCAGCCTAGCGAGCATGTGTTACAGGTGGGTTCCTTCAAACAATTTCGCGCTGCTGATAAAATAAAGGCAAAACTTGCGATGGTGGGCGTCACTGCAGATATTCAGCGTGTGGTGATTAATGGTCAGGATGTGCTTTATCGCGTTAGAGTTGGTCCCTATAAAGACACTATTAAATTGCAAAAAGCCCGTAATAGATTATTAGAGAATGGCATAGATTTCATCTCGTTAAAACTTAGAATGAAAGATATATAAAATGACTTGCTATCTTTCTCAAAAGCCTTCTGATTTGCATCAACCTCTATTAACTCTAATTTGAAAGATCTATTCATTAATCCAATATGATGAATAACATCTTGAATAGATGATGAAAATCGACTTCATATTCCTAACTTGGGAAGTTGAGGCACTGTCACTATATTATGAACGTGATATACCTTCTTTGGCCGAAATTATTAACCCGAATTTGATTTTCTACTAAA
>CAJJDJ010000178.1 GCA_905182825.1 Thiotrichaceae bacterium UBA7359 | reverse complement strand
CGCATACGCGAAAAATATTTGTTTTACAGATGGGTGGCGATGTTGTCGCATCGGATAGTTTTTCACATTTAATTCATGACTTGGCCTTGCTGAATAGTTTGGCAATTAAATTGGTTATTGTCTTTGGTGTAAGACCACAGATAGATAAAATATTAAAAGAAAAAAATATTATACCAGAATATTGTGGGTCTTTACGTGTCACCGATGAGGTTTCAATTAATAGCGTGACGCAAGCAGTTGGTGATGTAAAAATTAAAATTGAAGCGTTGTTGTCTATGGGTTTGCCCAACTCTCCTATGGCAGATTCTGCCATCAAGGTTGCTTCTGGTAATTATGTGACGGGGAGACCTTATGGAATCCTTAATGGTGTTGATCTCAACCTTACAGGTAGGGTTAGAAGTATAGAAAAAGAAACCATCAATAACCGTCTTGAGGCTGGTGAGATAGTTTTGATAACCCCCTTGGGTTATTCTACTACAGGTGAAGTCTTTAATCTGAGTTCGATTGAGATTGCAACACAGATTTCTATTGAACTCGCCGCGGACAAACTCATCATGTTCAATAATTCACGAATATTGAAAGGTGATAACGGAGAAACGATTCGACAAATAACCTGCGCCGAAGCTAAAACGAAACTAGATTCTAACTCTAAAAAATATATAGATGAAACATCTGCGACCGCGTTAGCACAAGGCATCAAGGCATGTGAGTCTGGTGTTAAACGCATTCATTATATTGACGAGAATATCGATGGTGCTCTATTACAAGAACTCTTTACACTTGATGGCGTAGGAACATTATTAACAAGCACTCCGTTTGATACAATTCGACAGGCAACAATAAATGATATTGCTGGTATTTATGAATTGATAGAGCCCCTAGAGCGTCAAGGGATACTTGTTAAACGTTCATTAGATAAAATTGAAGATGATATAAACGATTATATTGTTTTGGTAAGAGATGGTACCGTCATTGCTTGTGCTGCATTACACGATCACCCCAAAGAAAAGGTAATGGAATTAGCATGTGTTGCAGTACATCCTGATTATCAAAATCAGTCTATGGGTGAAATGCTGTATAAATCTATTGAAGCGCTGGCGAACAATAACGGCGTAAAGATGCTACTGGTATTCACTACACAAACAGAACATTGGTTTATTGAAAGGGGATTTGTTGAAATGGGGGTAAGTTCTTTACCAATTGAGAAGCAGGAAACCTATAATTATCAACGCAATTCAAAGATATTGGTAAAAAGAATAAACGTTTGATAGTTATTAACGAGTGATTAAACAGCATCTTTCACTTCTTCTTTTTTTATTTCAACGGCAATATCTTCATTCTCTATTGTTATAACAACATGTCCACCGTGCTCTAGTTCGCCGAATAGAAGCTCTTCTGCCAATGCGCGTTTTACCTTTTCTTGAATTAATCGAGCCATCGGACGTGCGCCCATAGTCTTGTCATAGCCATGAATTGCAAGCCATTCACGAGCTTTTTCTGTGACATCAACAGTGACTTTTTTCTCATCGAGTTGTGCTTCGAGTTCAATGAGAAATTTGTCGACCACATTCGAAATAGTACGTTTATCAAGAGTGTTGAATTGAATAATAGCATCCAGTCGATTACGGAACTCAGGATTGAACATTTGTTTAATACTTGCCATAGCATCACCAGTATGGTCTTGTGTTGTGAAACCTACGGATGCACGACTCATTCTGTCAGCACCTGCATTTGTTGTCATGATTATTATGACATTACGAAAATCAGATTTACGACCATTAGCATCCGTTAGGGTGCCGTGATCGAATACTTGTAGAAGTATATTAAACACATCCGGATGTGCTTTTTCTATTTCATCGAGTAATAAAACGCAATGCGGTTGTTTATTGATAGCATCCGTCAGCAAGCCACCTTGATCGAAGCCAACATAACCAGGAGGGGCACCTATCAATCTTGAAACAGTATGTCGTTCCATGTATTCAGACATGTCAAAACGAATCAATTCAACGCCCATTTGTATTGCAAGTTGACGAGTAACTTCTGTCTTACCTACACCTGTTGGACCAGCAAAAAGAAAATTTCCTATGGGTTTGTTCGGATTGCCCAAGCCAGATCGTGACATTTTAATTGAATTTGATAAAGTGCCGATAGCCTCATCTTGACCGAACACAACCATCTTAAGGTTACGTTCAAGTTTTTTAATAACATCTTTATCCGAAGATGACACTGTCTTAGCTGGAATACGTGCAATCTTGGCAATAATATTTTCAATATCGTTAACACCGACGGTTTTCTTTCTTTTTGATGGGGTTAATAGCTGTTGGGCTGCGCCGGCCTCATCGATGATGTCAATTGCTTTGTCTGGTAAGTATCTGTCATTAATATAACGTTCGGTTAGCTCAGCAGCAGTGCGTAGAGCTTGACGCGTGTATCTAATCTGATGGTGTTCTTCGAAACGTGATTTTAATCCTTCAAGAATTTTCACTGTTTCATCAATAGAAGGCTCTGACACATCAATCTTTTGGAAACGACGTGCAAGCGCTCGATCTTTTTCAAAAACACCGCGATACTCCTGATAGGTAGTTGAACCTATACACTTTAAATCGCCAGAAGCTAAAACAGGTTTGATAATATTAGATGCATCCATGACCCCACCTGATGCAGCACCTGCACCAATAATTGTGTGTATTTCATCAATAAACAGTACCGAACCATCTTGTTTTTTTAATTGATTTATAACGCCTTTCAAGCGTTTTTCAAAATCACCACGGTATTTAGTCCCAGCTAATAAGCCGCCTAAATCAAGAGAGTAGATGACTGAATCTAGTAAAACTTCAGGTACATCACCATCAACAATTAGTTTTGCTAAACCTTCTGCGATAGCTGTTTTACCAACACCGGCTTCACCAACGTATAAAGGATTGTTTTTGCGACGACGACAAAGTATCTGAATTGTACGTTGCACTTCAACTTGTCTACCGATAAGTGGGTCTATTTTGCCTTGTATTGCTTCTTCATTAAGATTGACCGCATACATTTCAAGAGGGCTAGCAGCTATATCATCTTTATTAGCTTCATTTTCGACATCATCTAGATTCTCTCCATTTTCATTCCCATGTTCATCATCTATCTTGGCGATGCCATGTGCAATATAGTTAACAGCATCTAATCGAGCAATATCTTGCTGGCTTAGAAAATAAGCTGCATGTGATTCGCGTTCACCAAAAATTGCTACCAGTACATTAGCACCAGTCACTTCTTTTTTGCCAGACGATTGAACATTAAAAACGGCACGTTGCAAGACTCTTTGAAATCCTAATGTAGGTTGCGTGTCGCGATCATCTTCATCTTCTATGAGAGGAGAATTCTCTTGAATAAAGTTTGTGATATCACTGTGAAGGCTATTCAAATTTGCTCCACAGGCTTTGAGCACGTTCGTTGCTGACATATTATCAAGCAAGGCAAGCAAAAGATGTTCAACAGTCATAAATTCATGACGATGTTCTCTTGCTTCCCTAAATGCATTATTAAGCGATTGTTCCAATTCTTTATCAAGCATATTGATTTACCTATTAGACCTTTTCCATGGTACAAAGGAGTGGATGTTGATTCTCTTTCGAATAATCATTAACCAGTGAGACTTTTGATTCTGCAATTTCATGGGTAAAAATCCCACACACACCTTTACCGCGGGTATGAATTTCTAGCATGACACGAGTAGCATTGTCTCGGTCAACTGAGAAGAAGATTTCCAGAACATGCACAACAAAATCCATTGGGGTGTAATCATCATTTAGTAAAATGACTTTATATAATGGAGGCCGTTTGACTTGAGGCCTGCTTTCTTCAACTGCCAAGTCATCATCAATAGTATTATCAGCTTTGTCCGACATAACTATCTAAGGCCTGACCTTTGTGATTTTGATGCGTTTATTCTTTTTCATAATGTTGTTTATTTATAATGCTGCTTTCACATGGGTACTTTCAAGTTATTTTTTAAAATATTATACACATAATTTGTACAACTATTTATATTGTGACTCATGGTCGGATATCAAGTTCTATATTTTTTCCCCTTGCGATTTTCTTCAGTTTTGAACATCTCCACTGCTTGTGGATCAATACATTGGATAAACTCACGTGCGGCTGGCGATAAAACCTTGCCTTTGCGTAGAAATAAGCCATAGGTTCTTTTAGGAAAAAACTGAGTTAACGGCACTCGTTCAAGACTTTCATTGCCAGATAGGCAGATATCCGTGACTATCGACACTCCCAAACCTTTTTCCACATATTTTTTCAGCACCTCCCATCCACCTGCTTCTAATTTGACGTTATAATCAACATTATATTGTTTAAATACTAAATCAACCATTTGCCATGTAGACATATGTTGCGGTGATAAAATCAGTCCATACTGGCTAATATCATTCATACTAACCTGATTTTTTTTTGCCAGTTGATGACCGATTGGAGTGATTAATACGGGCTCAAATGTATAAATCGGCAAATAAGCGATGTCATCAGGCACATTAAGCGTTGACCCGATGGCAAAATCAACTTCACCATTACGAACTTTTTCAACACCAACAGCTGCAGCACAATTATTGAGTTTGATATGGATGTCTGGAAATGAGTCAGTATAGCGTTTGATAATTTCTGGCAACGTGTAAAGGATTATTGCTTCAACGGCAGCAATATTTAGACTGCCGACAACAGAGTGCTTACACTTCTCTTCAAAACTTTCTGGGAGTGTTTCGAGTCCTTCTACCAACGGCAAAGACATTTCAAACAATGTTGTTCCTTCCTTTGTAAGATTAATTTTAGGACCTTTTCTATCGAATAAACGCTGTTTTAGATCTTTTTCAAGTGATTGAATTAAGAGTGATATTGAAGGCTGACTGAGAAACATTTGTTCAGCAGCTTTGGACATGCTTTTAAACTGTGCGGCATAACAAAATGCTCGCAACTGTTTCATGCGGTTTTGCTTATAATAAAAACGGGTCATAGGCCGCTATTATAGATTAAGTATTAGTATTATTTATACTAATTATTAACATAATTAGCTTGCTAAATAGTAAAGTTCTCATTATTTTTGTTCACCTCATAATTTAAATTTCACGTTTCATTTACTTGGGATAACTTTTTATACCCTAATAAAAATGTATATATAGGTGAAATTGACAAGATCTGAAATATTAAGATTCGTGTGTGATTGGTGATTATGATTCCTTAATAGATTCACAAATCTGGAGAAATACATTGACTAGAGAAGAACAAATAAAGCAATTAGAGAAAGACTGGGCGGAAAATTCACGTTGGAAAAATGTTAAACGTGATTATAATGCGGAAGACGTAGTACGTCTTCGAGGTAGTGTTCAGCCTGAGCATACTCTTGCACAACGAGGAGCTGAAAACCTTTGGGAAAAAGTGAATGGAACATCTAAGAAAGGCTATGTGAATGCTTTTGGCGCTATTACTGCTGGTCAAGCAATGCAACAAGCTAAAGCGGGTTTAGAAGCGGTTTATTTATCAGGTTGGCAGGTTGCGGCTGATGGAAATACTTCTGAAACTATGTATCCTGATCAATCTCTGTATGCATACGATTCTGTTCCAACTATGGTTCGTCGTATCAACAATACTTTTAAACGTGCAGATGAAATCCAATGGAAAAATATTGCAGATGGGAAAGTCTCTGAAGAAGATGCTATCGATTTCTTTCTGCCTATCGTAGCTGATGCTGAAGCCGGATTTGGCGGTGTATTGAATGCATTTGAATTAATGAAAAACATGATTTCTGCTGGTGCGGCGGGTGCTCATTTTGAAGATCAACTTGCTGCTGTTAAGAAATGTGGTCACATGGGCGGCAAGGTATTGGTTCCAACACAAGAAGCTATACAGAAATTGACTGCTGCTCGTATGGCAGCAGATGTTATGGGCACATCCACAATTGTTTTAGCTCGTACTGATGCTGAAGCAGCCAACCTAGTTACTAGTGATTTTGATGAAAATGATAAGCCATTCCTCACTGGCGAACGAACACCCGAAGGCTTCTACCGTGTTAAAAACGGTATGGAACAAGCTATTAGCCGCGGTGTTGCTTATGCGCCTTATGCTGATTTGGTTTGGTGTGAAACAGGCACACCAGATATTGGCTTTGCACGTGAGTTCGCGGAAGCTGTTCAAGCAGCTGTTCCCGGGCAATTGATGTCATACAATTGTTCACCTTCTTTCAATTGGAAAAAGAATTTGAACGATTCTCAGATTGCTAGTTTTCAGGAAGATTTGTCTGCACTAGGGTACAAGTTTCAATTCATCACATTGGCAGGTATCCATTTAAATTGGTATCGAACTTTCGATTTTGCTCATAACTATGCGAAGGGTGAAGGCATGAAGCACTATACTGAAATGGTTCAAGAACCAGAATTTGAAGGTCGTGAGCGCGGTTATACTTTCGTTTCTCATCAACAAGAAGTGGGTGCAGGTTATTTCGATGACGTGACTACGGTAATACAAGGCGGGGCATCTTCAGTTACAGCCCTAACCGGTTCTACCGAAGAAGCTCAGTTCGACGAAAAAAAATAGTCTTAGCTTAAGTAGAAATTAAAACCCCGCCTCAGCGGGGCTTTTTAGTTATAGATTTTAACTGGAGTGCTATTCAGTCTTTATAAATTGCTGCTATTAATGTTCTCGATGTTCAGAAAATGCAATTTTGTCTAACACCGCAAGTAATAATGCAGATAATACAAAAGTCATATGAAAAATTACGTACCACATTAATTTGTCGTTATTCAATTCATCGATTTTCATGAATAGTTGAAGTAAATGAATCGAGGATATTGCAACAATTGATGCCGCTACTTTTAGCTTTAATGTTCCAGCATCTAACTTTCCTAACCAATCTAATTTTTCATCATCTTCGTCAAGGTCAATCTTGGAAACAAAATTTTCATAGCTACTAAACATAACCATAACAATCAGACTACCCACTAACGTCATATCTATCATGGACAGAATTGACAACACGAGGTCAGATTCGCTGATTGATATTACAATGCTAAAGACATGAATTAGTTCCTGAAAAAATTTAATCGCTAGCAATATTAGCGATAGAGAAAGACCAAGGTAGATAGGTGTTAGTAACCAGCGACTGGCAAATAAAGTCTTTTCGATTATTTTTTCCATATTTTATTCAATCAATAGTTGTTCGAGTATATTGTGATAAATTATTGATAATTTTTCCAAGTCATCGACCTTTACGCATTCATTAATTTTATGAATACTTTCGTTAATAACACCTAACTCAATGAGCTCAGTGCCGGTTGGAGCAATAAAACGGCCATCTGAAGTACCGCCACCGGTTGAACATGTTGTTTCTATTCCGCAGATTTCTTTTATTGCATTACAAGTGGCATCAACAAGTTTTCCAGATTCAGTGAGGAATGGCAGACCTGATAGCTTCCATTCAAGATTATAGTTGAAACTATACTTATTCAAGATGTCAGCCACTTTTGCTTGTAGTTCTTCTTCAGTTGTTTCAGTCGAATAGCGAAAGTTAAACAATAATTTTAAACTGCCAGGTATGACATTTTCAGCCCCCATGCCGGCATTTAAGTTAGATATCTGAAAAGTGGTTGCAGGAAATGAAGCGTTACCTTGGTCCCACTCAAGTGAAGTTATCTCTGCTAGAAAAGCACTGGCATTGTGTATGGGATTATCAGCTGCATCAGGATAGGCAACATGACCTTGTGTCCCTTGTATGTCGAGCATTCCGTTCAAAGAACCACGACGACCAATACGTATCACATCTGCCAATTGTTTATCGCTGGATGGTTCACCAACGACACACCAATCAATTTTTATATTATTTTTATTTAAATAATCAATGACTTTACGTGTACCATTGATTGAAGGACCTTCTTCATCACTAGTAATAAGTAAAGCAATGATTCCATGATGATTCGGTTTTTTTTCTACAAATTTTTCAGCAGCAATAACCATGGCAGCAATCCCGCCTTTCATATCAGCCGCGCCACGACCAAATAGCATGCCGTTAATGACTTCTGCCTTAAAAGGGTCTGTTTCCCAGTTTTCTATTGGGCCCGTTGGTACAACATCCGTATGACCGGCGAAGGCAAACAAGGGACCAACATTACCGTGAGTAATCCAAAGATTGTCAACATCATCAAAACGTAAGTGGGTTGCCTTGAAACCAAGTCTTTTCAGTCGTTCGGAGATTAATTTTTGACAACCTCCATCTTCAGGAGTGATAGATTTTCGATTAATTAATTCTTTTGTAAGATTTAGAGTGTCAGACATGATGGATTTTATTGAAAAACGGCGAGTAATTCTTCAACTTTACCGCGGTTACTCGTATTGCAACTAATCGTTCGACGCACCAAAAAACGTTCTGTTGTTGCGCCAGCATCTTTGTAAAGAGCTTGAGTATTGTGAGTATTATGATTAGAAATAATCACTGGAATTCCTTTTTTTGCGAGTTTACCAGCCCATTCAGCTAATTCAATTTGTTCTTTCCATGAAAACCCACCTGAAAAATAATGAGTAAAACAGGCTGTTTCCGATAATGGTACATAGGGAGGATCGCAATAAACAACATCACCTTTTCTTGCTTTTTTCATTGTGTCAATAAAACTAGCATGTATGAATTTTGCTGATTTTGATGCTTCATAAAAAGCATCTAATTCCTTTTTTGGAAAATATGGATTTTTATATCGACCGAATGGAGTATTAAATTTGTTTTTTGAATTGTAACGACATAGGCCGTTATAGCAATGTCGATTTAAATATAAGAAAAGAGCCGATTTATACTTTAAGTCAGATGTTGAATTAAATTGTTTTCTAAAATTATAATAGCGTTTTTCACAATTATTTTCTGGTGTAAAAAATGACTGACAGTACTCGGCAAAATCCGAGCCTTTATTCTGAACATGATGATAAAGACTGATAAGATCGGGATTTGTATCGGCCAATAAATGTTTTTTAAAACCAGCATTTAAAAAGACTGCACCAGAGCCGACGAAAGGTTCAACCAGTCTGCTACCAGAATCGAGACGATTACGAATACGATCGAGGAGTTTAAATTTTCCTCCTGGCCATTTCAAAAAAGGTTTTGTAAATGACATGCTCAACTATTCTCATCAGTTGCCAGAGCTTCAATACTAAGTGCATGAATTTCTGAGGGCATCAGACTGTTTACTGCCGTATAAACCATGCGGTGACGCGCAAGAGGAAGTTGACCGTCAAATTTCTCTGAAACTATTCTGACTTTAAAATGGCCAGCACCACCATGCCCGCTATGTCCGGCATGCATGTGCGATTCATCGATAATTTCAAGCTCTGAAGGTGCAAGTTCAGTTTCGATAAAATAACGTATCATTTCTATGCGGTTAGATTCAAGCATTGGGGAAAACTTTTTTAAATGGTTTGACAACGGTTTTTTCATAGGCTCCAGCGACAATATAAGGATCTTTGTCAGCCCATGTTTGTGCTGATTCTAGTGAATCAAATTCAGCCACAATTAGGCTACCACTGTATCCAGCAGGACCAGGATCTTCACTATCAATAGAGGGATTAGGACCTGCAATTAATAAGCGGGCCGCATTCTGTAATTCTTGCAACCGACAAATATGCTCTGTCCTAGCGCCTAATCTCTTATCAAGGCTGTTTTCGACATCTTGACTAACTATCATGTAATA
>CAJJDJ010000177.1 GCA_905182825.1 Thiotrichaceae bacterium UBA7359 | reverse complement strand
ATTCTGAATAACCAACTTCAATCAGCGTTCCCCCGGTAAAATCAATCCCAAAAGTCAAACCTTCCAGAGATATTGAGATAATAGACATGATAATAAGTAAGCTGGAAACTACTAAACCAACCTTCCGTTTACTCATAAAGTCAAAATTAAATCTTGTTTTTTGCATTTCCATGATAACTTTCTCTACGTGATGCGTTTTGTATTTCAGTTTTTATATTTTCAACTTTTCTAGGCGACGTCTGCCATAGATTAAATTGACCAAGCCGCGCGATACCATTATTGCGGTAAACATTGAAGACAAAATACCCAATGACAAGGTCACAGCGAAACCTTTAATAGGACCAGTACCAAAGCTGAATAAGACTAGTGCCGCAAGCAATGTGGTAATATTGGCATCTGCAATCGTTGAGAATGCTTTCTCATACCCAGAATGAATACTGGCTTGAGGTGAATTACCATTACGTACCTCCTCGCGAATACGTTCAAAAATCAATACGTTTGCATCAACCGCCATACCAACTGTCAAAACAATTCCAGCAATTCCTGGTAATGTCAGCGTAGCTTGCATCAAAGATAATAATGCAACAATCAAAACTAGATTTAAGGCTAGTGCAACATTGGCAATAAGTCCAAAAACCTTGTAATAAACAGCCATAAACACAAGCACTAATGCAAATCCTATTAGTACTGAATTAAAACCTTTATCAATATTATCCTGTCCTAAACTTGGACCAACAGTGCGTTCTTCTATAATGTAAATTGGTGCTGCCAATGCACCAGCACGAAGTAATAACGAAAGTGTCCTTGCTTCTTTTGTTGATTCAAGTCCAGTGATTTGAAAACGTTTCCCCAGTTGTTCCCGTATGACGGCTGCATTAATGACTTCTTCTATTATTTCTTTCTTTTCAGTAATCTCACCATTTTCTTCAACGACTTCTATCTTGTTTTCTATAAAAACAACCGCAAGTCGTTTACCCACATTGTCACGCGTTGCAGCACTCATTCGTTTTGCGCCCTTACCATCCAAAGTAATAGTCACATTTGGTTGACCACTCAAACCATCAATACCTGATGCCGCATCTATAATTGAATCACCAGTAAGCATTACCTGTTTTTTTAGCAAGATAGGCTGTCCACCGCGTTGATAATAAAGTTTTGAGCCTGCAGGAACACGACTATTCACCGCATCTTGCGCATCATGATCTTCATCGACCATTCTAAACTCAAGCGTAGCGGTAGCCCCCAAAATATTTTTTGCTTTTGCCGTATCTTGCACACCTGGGAGCTGGACCACGACACGACTAAGCCCTTGTTGCTGGATAACTGGCTCCGCAACACCCAGCTCATTCACACGTTTCCTAAGTGTTGTGATATTTTGTTGTAAAGCTAGTTTTTGTGTATCGATCAACACTTGTTCTTTCAGTTTGACAACCAACTGTGATTCATCGCTGCCTGTATTTGGAATTGTCACATCAAGTTCCTGAAAATCATCTTCGATTAGCAATTGTCCACTGTCACGTTCTTCATCATCTTTGAAGCGAATCAGTAAGCCACCTGTTTTATTACGTATGATTGTTTTGTATCGAACTTTGTTTTTTCGTAATATGCTCCGCAAATCTGAGATGTATCGATCTTCTGCTTTAGAAATGGCCGCTTCCATATCAACTTGCATTAAAAAATGAACCCCACCACGTAGATCGAGACCTAAAAACATTGGTTCAGCACCCAATTTTGCTAGCCAGTCAGGTGTTGCAGGGGCTAAATTTAGTGCAACTGAGTAGTTCCTGCCCAAAGACTTTTCTACGATAGACTTCCCTTTCAATTGAGTCTCCGTATCGTCAAACCTAATAGTTAGATTTTCTAAACCTACTTTAATAGATTTAAACGCTATCCCAGCCTCTTCTAATGCAGTGCTGACTTGAAATTCTGTTAATTCACTGATCTCAGTTCCACCAGAAGCAGAAATTTGTAATGACGGGTCTTTGTCATACAAGTTTGGCAGGGCAAACAGAAGTCCCAAACCAATAATAATAATTATAAAACTATATTTCCAAGGCGAATAACGATTCATGACAATAACCTGATTAAAAGGAATGTATTTTTAATAATTTAGCTTAAAGTGTTTTTAGTGTGCCTTTTGGCATAACAATAGAGACCGACTGTTTCTGTACCTTTACATTTGTACCTTCTGCAATCTCTACTAAAAGAAAGTTTTCACCAACCTCTTTTATTTTACCAAGGATGCCGCCATTTGTGGCAATCTCGTCATCCTTAGCTAAGGCAGAAACTAGTGCCTTGTGTTGTTTTGCCTGTTTTAATTGAGGGCGTATGAGAAAAAAATAAAAAACAACAAATAATATAATTAGCGGCAGAAAACTAGTCAGACTAGTTTCCGGTTGTGAGGGCGCGGCCCATGCGTTACTGACAAAAAAATCTAACATTGATGAGTTCTCAGAGTTTCAAAAGCGCGCATTATGCCATAATTTGACTGAGATATAGAAAAGATAATGTGTTTATTAGTTAATTGAGTGATTTCTTTTAATTTCAAGGAATTACTAAGCCTGCTCCAGCATCTGACTCTCCAGTAATTGCTGAAAAGTGGCTTTTATAGTCTGGAGCATTTCATCTTGAGCACCAATTCTTCTCAAATTTTCTAATATATAGTCGACACTGACCGTACCATTAACATGTTGAAACAAAGAAGCGAAGCCTTCGCTAAGCTCAATTTTTTTCTGATCAATAGTTGGTTCACATTGTGACATATGACTGACATGAACACGGGCAATGAATAATCTCGGGTCATCTTCTTCTAATATTTTCTTTCGCCTCACCTCAGCAAGCGGTTTTTTATTCAATTTACGCCAAAGGTCATACTCTAGATCGGGACAAAATGATTGTTTTAATTTTTCATATGATTGAGGAATCATTGCTGCACAGACATACGGTGCTAATTTTATTTTTTTAGTAGACCAACGTTGGTCTACTTGCGATGATTTAATATGAAGTTGTCCGTTTTCTAATACTTCACGTTTTAAGGCCTCACTAATCCAGGCCATACCCAGTTCTGCTTCCAATATCATAGAAACTTTTTTCTGTTCATGAACGGTGCTAAATGGAAGTTCATTTAAACACTCTCCGATTCGCCTCCCAAAGTATGTCATACGTTCTGTGGTAGCTGTTCGCATGGTTAACACATCGACCAAACTTTGTAGCGTTTCTATTCCACCAGAAATAGTGGAAAGTATGCTAAAGCTAACGGGAAAGAAACAACAGAAATGAGATAGCAACAGATCAATTCGAATTTTCGCGTCTAAATCTAGTGCATCAGACCGAACTGTATTGAAGTCATTTCGTTCCTCTTCATTTAATTCGTATTGATGAAGGGCAGCAGTTGAATTTTCAGAAAAATCTTTTCGCACATTGCTATCGAATAGCAAATCGAACAATGCACGTTCTTGTTCCTGAAAACTCATATGCTAAGACTCATTTATAATTAGCCAAAGTTTCAACTAACTCGTCATTAGCGCTTTTTTCTCGTACAATTTTTCTTATCCGTTTAAGTGTTGATAGTACGCTATTTTTATTTACACCTTCACACTCATAACAAACCGCTTTGACATTGGGTAGTCTTGGCAAAATAACTTCAAACATTTGCCATGTTTGTTCAACAATTTCGCATTCATGTGCATCAATATAAATCAGTCCGAGTTCACCTTCCTTCAAACGACCACCAGCGATATGAATTTCAATAACACGTTCAACTGGCAGTTCATCGATCTCATCTAATATACTTCGACCACTTGCCATTTCATAAGAAACTAAATGCCCCATATCTAATAAAATGGCACAATCAGTTTGGCTTGCTAGACTTCCTAAGAAAGAAAATAACGTCATTGACCCCACAATGAACGTTACTGCCGGTGGTTCGATAGCAACCGGCACCGATACTTTGGCTTGCACTTCTTTGACACGTTCAACTGCAACTTCGAGAGAACATTGATTAAATATAAAAGGGATGAAATAACCCAATTGAGTCGAATAGCCTGAGCCTTCTTCCCAAAAACAATAAGCTACATCTTGTGCAAACCAAGATGAACCAACTGACTCAATATGCGTGGAAGTTGATTCTAGCCATGCAGTAGAATTTGGATACGAACCACAAAAGTTTATATATGATGGGTGAAATAGGACTGGCGCTCCAGCGGCTCGAATTTTGTCTACTTCATCAATCACTCGATCAACATCAACTAGACTCGAATACTCAATAAAACTTG
>CAJJDJ010000176.1 GCA_905182825.1 Thiotrichaceae bacterium UBA7359 | reverse complement strand
CGATCCATGCTAGTTAACAAAATCTCTCCGGCTCCATACTTTGCCATTTTTATAGCCCAATTTACCACATCTAGTTGAGTTGGCTTGCGCCCACCGTGAGTAAACACTTCCCAACGACTGTCATTAGCGCTTGTCTTAACACGTTTAGCATCTATTGCAACAACGATACACTGTGACCCAAATTGTGTTGATGCTCGTCGTACAAACTCAGCGTCATTTACAGCCGCTGTGTTTATACTGACTTTGTCAGCTCCTGCGATAAGCATACGTTTGATATCCTCAACAGTGCGAATGCCGCCACCTACAGTCAAAGGGATAAAAACCTGGTTCGCAACCTTTTCAACAACATGCACTATATTGTCGCGATTATGGCTACTTGCTGTAATGTCGAGAAACGTTATTTCATCAGCACCCTGAAGGTCATAGCGTTTGGCAACTTCGACAGGATCCCCAGCATCACGAATATTAACAAACTGAACGCCTTTAACTACTCGGCCATTGTCAATATCAAGACAAGGTATGATACGTTTTGCGAGGCCCATTAATTTGATTTATCAGCGCAGAGTTTGTCTGCTAATTGCTGTGCTTCTGTTAAGTTGAGTGTGCCTTCATAGATTGCTCGACCTGTAATTACACCAAAAATACCTTCTTCTTCAACTTCACATAATGTGCGAATATCGTCGAGATTACTGACGCCGCCAGAAGCAATCACAGGGATGGTGATGTCACTAGAAAGGCTTACAGTTGCTTCAATATTTACGCTACTAAGCATGCCATCACGGCCAATATCGGTAAATATGATTGCGGTAACGCCATCGTTTTCGAAGCGTCGGGCCATGTCGTTTACATCATGGTGTGATAGCTTTGACCAGCCGTTAGTGGCCAGTTTCCCATTCTTTGCATCAAGACCGACGATAATATGGCCTGGAAATTCAACACAAATATCAGATACAAAATGTGGCGTTATTACTGCGCGCGTACCGATTATGACATAAGAGACACCCGCATCTAAATAGGTTTGTATGGTGTTTTCGTCACGAATCCCCCCACCTACTTGAATAGGAATGCTTGGATGAGCTTCAACCATAGCATGAATAACGTCAGCATTACTCGGCACCCCATTAACGGCACCATCAAGATCAACGATATGCAAACGTCTTGCGCCCCCTTCGACCCACTTATTGGCCATCGCAACCGGGTCATCAGAATAAATGGTTTCTTGATCCATCTGCCCCTGGCTAAGACGAACACATTTGCCGTTCTTAATATCTATGGCGGGAATAATTAACATAATATTTTGCTTCGATAAAAATAGACAAGTTGTAAATGATGTGTTTATTTAAAATAATTGATTATTACAAATATATTAGCATATAAGCACGAATCTCATAACGAGAATTATAATGTGAGAACTATTACATTATAAAGTCTTTGGGCTAGCTTTTAGTGTGCTTCATCCCAATTACTCCCATAACCAATATCTACTTCTAGAGGTACATTCAGATAATCATTCTCTGACATCCGGTTATTAATTTGTTCAATAAAGTTTTCAAGCTCAGTGTTTGCTACTTCAAAAACTAATTCATCATGAACTTGCATAATCATTGTAGCGTCTACGGCAGAACTTTGTAGCCATTCATCTATATTAATCATAGCAAGTTTTATGATGTCGGCAGCCGTGCCTTGCATTGGAGCATTAATTGCTGTTCTTTCGGCGTATTGTCGCCGCGCAGCATTGCGTGCATTAATTTCAGGCAAATATAATCGCCGATTATATATCGTTTCGACAAAACCATCTTCCTTGGCTTTTTCTCGCGTGTAATCCATAAAAGTTTTCACTCCAGGATAATGACTGAAATAGAGCTCCACATATCTTTGAGCATCAGTTCGACTAACGTCGAGCTGTTTAGCGAGACCAAATGCCGACATGCCGTAGATCAAGCCAAAGTTAATTGCTTTGGCAGCTCGACGTTGATTATTATCAACTTTATTGACGTCTACAGAAAACACCTCTGCGGCTGTGGTCTTGTGTATATCTTCACCCCTGTCAAAAGCTTTTAGAAGACCCTGGTCGCCAGACAAGTGTGCCATAATGCGTAATTCAATTTGTGAATAATCGGCGGCGACGATGGTGTAGTCTTCAGGTGCTATGAACGCTTGTCTAATTTTTCTGCCCTCTGGTGTACGTATCGGTATATTTTGTAGATTTGGATTAGATGAAGAGAGCCTGCCAGTTGCTGTTACAGCTTGATGATACGAGGTGTGAATGCGGCCGGTTTTTGAATTTACCATCTGTGGTAACTTATCAGCATAGGTTGAACAGAGTTTTCTCATGCTCCGATAATCCAGAATTAATTGAGGCAATTTATAATTTTCAGCTAATTCTTGTAATACAGATTCGGCTGTCGACGGCTGTCCTTTTGGTGTTTTTGCTAGTATCGGCAGCTCCATTTTTTCATATAAAATGGTTTGTATTTGTTTTGGTGAACTAATGTTAAATGTCTCACCAACCAGATTATGTGCTTCGATCTCAATCTCTTGCATACGTCTTGTTAAGTCATGCGCTTGTTGCATCAACATGTCTGAGTCTATTATTACACCGTTACGTTCAATTCTCGCTAGTACCGTTAATAGCGGAATTTCAATATCGTTATAAACGTGCTTAAGTTTTGGATGTTGTTCGAGGTCAAAACTTAAGAGGTGATGAAGTTTTAAAACGATATCAGCATTTTCAGCGGCATATGAAGCAGCGGTTTCTATATCAACCTGACTAAAAGAAATCTGTTTAGCGCCTTTTCCAGCAAGATCTTCATAATGAATAGTCTTAATATTTAAATAATTTAGTGCCAAAGTGTCTATGTCATGGCCACTGGCCGTGCTGTTAACAACATATGAAGCCAGCATGGTATCGTGTTCTACGCCACGTAAGGTGATGTGGTAATTAGCAAAGATTTCAATATCATATTTTATATTTTGGCCTATTTTTTTTATATTTTTATTTTCGAGTATTGGTTTAAGCCTTTTAAGCGTTTTGACTAATGACAGTTGTTCTGGCGCACCAGTATAATTATGTTGAAGCGGAATATAAGCTGTGTCATTTTCACCGATAGCAAAAGAGACGCCTACGATTTCGGCCTGCATGTAGTCCAGACTAGTTGTTTCAGTCTTAATAGAAATTAATTCAGCTGTCTCTAGTCTTAATAACCATTGATCCAGTTGTGCTGTTGCTAATATCACTTCGTATTTAGGCTCAATTTTATTTTTTGTATCTGTCGTTAGTGTCGTCCTTGTAATGATTGATTTAGGGGTTTTTTCTATAGAATCCTCTTTGCGGTCATTTTCAAGTTTAGAAAGCCAACTTTGAAAGTTCCATCGTTGATACATCTCCTTTAAGACAGAATTATTAGGTGCACTTATGACTAATTCTTCAGGTGCAAAATCTAAGTCAACATCATACTTAAGCGTCACGAGTTCTCTACTTAATGGTAATTGAGGGATAAATTCCCTAAGATTTTCACCAACCTTACCTTTTATTTCCTCGGCATGAGCGATGACCTCATCTAGAGACCCATATTGGCTTAACCACTTCACGGCAGTCTTTGGTCCAACCTTAGGTACTCCTGGTACATTATCGGCGGTATCGCCCATTAGCGATAGATAGTCGATTATTTGTTCTGGCCGAACACCAAACTTCTTCTCAACACCTGCTGGATCTAGATATACATCGCTCATTGTATTGATTAAATGGATACGATCGTTGACCATCTGGGCTAGATCTTTATCTCCGGTAGAAACAATAGTCTTAATACCCTTGTCTGCTGCTTGTCTTGACAAAGTAGCGATCACGTCATCAGCTTCAACGCCATCAACCATTAAGAGTGGGACCCCCATGGCACGGATCAGATCATGTAAAGGCTTAATTTGACAAATAAGATCGTCAGGCATGGGTGGGCGATTCGCTTTATAGTTTGCGTAAAGGTCATTACGAAAAGTTTTCCCCTTAGCATCGAAAATAATGGCAAAGTAATCAGGGCCCCCTTCTGTTAAATGTTTTTGCATCATGTTGATGACGCCATAAATAGCATTAGTTGGTTCGCCTTCAGCATTGGTTAGATTTTTTATAGCGTGGTAAGCACGAAATAGGTAATAGGATCCATCAATAAGGACCATTGTATTTTCAGACATAAGGCATTGATTTTCTGATGTTTGATGTTTAAAACTACAAATTATGACAGTTTAAAAGAAAAATCTCATATTTTTGCAGGTGTTAATATCTAATATATGATGTAAATTTCAATCTACTTCATCTAAATAGATTGAGATGGTAAAGTAAGCATCAAATACCTCGAAAGGAAAGGTGGAATGAAGAAACTTTTAATATCGTTGATACTTTTAATTGCCTCAACAGTTGTAATGGTAGGCAATTCAAGTTCGGGCGATTTGGAACCAATCCCTGGACCATCAGAGCTTCCTGATCGACTTGAATCAGGTGAAAATATTGAGCCTGATGTGACTATAATTCATAAAGATGATTCAGTTGTTGAGGAATATAGACTTAACGGTAAGCTCTATATGGTTAAAGTGACTCCTGCCGTTGGGCCAGTATATTATTTAAAGGATATTGATGGTAATGGCGAAATGGAGTTAACAAGATATGAGTTGGAGGATCTGCCGGTTCCTCAGTGGGTTTTGTTCACTTGGTAGTTTAACCTTGTTTTATTATGTAAAAGCAATAAATAGAGCCATACAGTTATTAATCAATGTTTATTTTTTAGGAATAAACAGCCAAGTTCTGACAAATATAAAACTACTATGTCGGTATACACTAATGTACTTTCGCATGAACTCGATGAATTCCTCAAGAATTATTCACTTGGTCAATTAGAGCAGTTTTCGGGTATTAGCGATGGAATAGAAAACACGAACTATTTCGTTACAACTAATAAAGGTCAATATGTACTGACTTTGTTTGAAGAGCTTTCTATAGAAGAGCTTCCCTACTTTGTTGAGCTAACGGCATTTCTTTCAGAAGCTAATATTCCTACGGCACATCCCGTTAAAGACAATGAAGGAAATTATCTTCGTATTTTAAATGGTAAACCTGCCTCTTTGGTAAAAAAGTTGAATGGTATCAGTATCGATATTCCGAATGAAAAACAATGTCGTGCCATAGGTGTAAATATGGCATGCATGCATGTTGCTAGTAGCAGTTTTAAATTCGAACGGCGAGCTTCGCGCGGGTTTGACTGGCAAAAAGAAACTGCTAAAAAAGTGATGCCGAAATTAAATCAGGAAGAAAATACCTTATTGCGGCAAGAGCTTGCCTATCATGATACGATTAAACTAAAGGATTTACCGATCTCAGTCATCCATGCTGATTTGTTTAGAGATAACGCGCTATTCATTGATGATGAGCTCACGGGTATAATTGATTTCTATCATGCCTACAATGGTTATTCTCTCTATGACTTGGCGGTTACTATAAATGACTGGTGCATGAGCGGTGATGCAGAACAAAACAAGTATAATTCAGCAGCGCTTTTACAAGCCTATCAAACAGTACGGCCTATAGAACAACATGAACGTGATGCATGGCCCGTTTTTTTACGTGCTGCGGCATTACGTTTCTGGCTGTCACGGTTAAAAGACAAGTATTACCCGCGTGATGGCGAGATTACACATATTAAAGATCCAGATGTTTTTAAAAAAATTATTGAGCATCGTGCTAATTATTCTGACGAATTGATGAAGGTATGGTGACATTGATTAAATAGACAAAAACCATTTCTTTATAATCAGTTTGCATTTTTAATCCACACATCTCATAAGTGCTTCAAGTAATGAAACTCGATAATCATCGATTGATTCTGCTGAATAAGTTTGAAGATATTACATATACATATTTTTTGATTGACATTGGATATGCAGTAGAAAACATGCTTCTTTATGTAATTAAAGATGAATATAATTATTGTTTTGATGAAGAAAAATATTGGCTTAAAGATATAGCAATCAAGGGACATTTTGAAAATAGTTTTACCATATAAATGTGATTCTAATTTTGGATGTTATTATTGTAGAAAAGTCTTATAAGCAGTGTTATCAGATTCATCCCAATAAAGAATTCCTGATTTATCAACAAATTGTCGAAAATTTTTCTTCTCATGTTCTTTAACTTGAAAACCTATCAATACTCGACCATAGGCAGCACCATGATTTCTGTAATGAAACAAGCTGATGTTCCAGCGTTTTCCCATTTTGGTTAAAAAATGTAATAGCGCGCCTGATCGTTCTGGAAATTCAAAGCGATAAATGATTTCATTATCCATTTGGGGCGCATGACCTCCGACCATGTGACGAATGTGCATCTTGGCGGCAACATCATTACTTAGATCGACTACATTATAATTTTTCTTTTTAAGATTTGTTATTAGTTTGTTTTTTTCTTCAACACCTTGTTTTAATTGAACACCAGCAAATACGTAGGCATTGTTATTATCGGCATAGCGATAATTAAATTCGGTTATCAGACGGGGGCCAAGGTCATGACATAGGTTACGAAAGCTGCCAGGGCGCTCCGGGATCATGATTGAAATTAAGGCCTCTTTATTTTCACCCAAGGCAGTTAACTCTGCTATATGTCGCAGGCGATCAAAATTCACATTAGCACCACTAAAGATGGCAACTAATTCTTTACCACAGATTTGCTCTCTTGCGACATACTGTTTTAAACCGGCAAGAGCTAATGCGCCAGCTGGTTCGGAAATTGAACGTGTATCTTCAAAAATGTCTTTCACTGAAGCACAGATTTCATCAATGCTGACTAATAGGATTTCATCAACTAGTTCTTTTGTTATTCGATAATTTTCTTCACCAGCTTGCTTTACAGCAGCACCATCGGCAAAGATACCAATTTTTTCCAAAATAACACGTTTGCCTGCTTCAAGAGCGTGATGCATGCAAGGTGCTTCATCAGGTTCTACACCGATTATTTTTACATCGGGATAATTAGCTTGAGTATAGGCTGCGATACCAGCAATCAAGCCACCACCACCGACTGGAACAAAAATAATATCTGGTCTAGTAGGGTGCTGCTCCATGAGTTCGACACCTACAGTTGCTTGCCCAGCGATGATAAGTGGGTGATCATAAGGTGGGATGTAGCATATTTTTTTTTCATTTGACATGATGAAGGCATAGTCTTTTGCGTCATCATAGGTATTCCCATGCAAGATCACCTCAGCACCCATCCGCTTGACGGCATTGATCTTGATATCAGGCGTAGTTTTAGGCATAACGATAACCGCTTTGACGTTTAAACTTTCCGTTGCCATAGCTACGCCTTGAGCATGATTTCCTGCTGAAGCAGTAATTACACCGCGCTTACGAACCTCATCGGGTAGTGATGCAATCATATTATAAGCGCCGCGCAGCTTATAGGAAAATACAGGTTGTTGATCTTCGCGTTTTAACCAGATGTTATTTTTATGTCGGAGTGACAGTTGTGACGCTTGATCCAGATCTGTCCGTTTAGCGAGGTCATAGATACGTCGACTAGCTTCTTTAATAAGATTATTGTATTCATCAAACATCGATATAAGATAACATTTACTTGACCACAAACATATTTTTCTGCGGAGCAAAACCATGTCGCAAGATGATAAGAAAAAAGATGTCGCTAAAGCGGCTATCGCATATATTGAAGATGATATTATCGTCGGGGTAGGAACGGGCAGTACGGTTAACTACTTTATTGAAGAGCTTGCCAAAATAAAAAGCCGAATCAATGGTGCGGTTTCTAGCTCAAATGCTAGCGAAAGATTATTGATGCAGTATGATATTCCAGTGTTTACGCTTAATAATGATATAGAAATTCCGGTCTATATCGATGGCGCCGACGAAGCGACAGAACAACGCCATTTAATCAAGGGCGGTGGAGGCGCGTTGACCAGAGAGAAGATTATTGCAGCTGTCAGCAAACAATTTATTTGCATTATAGATGACAGTAAAATGGTTTCAACATTAGGGGCATTTCCTCTACCTCTTGAGGTGATACCTATAGCCCAAAGTCATGTTGCCCGAGAGATTACAAAACTTGGCGGCTGTCCTAAGTTACGTGTTGGATTTACTACGGATAACGGTAATATTATTATAGATGTTCACAACATAAAAATTGAAAGTCCGTTTGAGCTTGAGCAAAGCCTGAATCAGATTGTTGGCGTAGTAACTAATGGTTTATTTGCATATAGGCCTGCCGATGTTTTGCTAATAGCAGGTAATAATGGCGTTAAAAAGAAATAAACTCGTGAAACGAGTTTTTTAATTAATACATAATATTTTAGAGGAATTCAGCAGTTAATTTTTATATTATCTGTCAAGTTTTTAACCAATCTTTTGGTTTCAAGAATATATCATAAAGCTCTGCTTCAGGTGTGCCGTGAGCTGGTTGCCAATTGTATTCCCATCGAACTAATGGTGGTAACGACATCAAGATAGACTCTGTACGACCTCCGGATTGTAAGCCAAATAATGTGCCTCGGTCATGTATCAAATTGAATTCAACGTAACGACCACGACGATAAAGTTGAAAATTTCGTTCGCGTTCACTAAAGGGTATTTCCATACGCTTAATTACAATAGGGAGATAAGCTTTTAAAAATTGGTCACCAATACTCTGAGTAAATTCAAAACAGGATTCAAAGCCCCATTCATTCAGATCGTCGTAAAACAAACCTCCAATACCTCTTTGCTCATTGCGATGTTTAAGATGAAAATACTCATCGCACCACTGTTTATATTTGGTATAAGTATCATTGCCTCCAAAACCATCACAAGCAGCCCTGGCTTTTTGATGCCAATATTGTGCATCCTCTTCAAAACCATAATATGGCGTCAGATCGAAACCACCACCAAACCACCAAATGGGTTCTGCTCCTTCTTTTTCAGCAATAAAAAAACGGATATTCATATGTGTCGTTGGCACATAAGGGTTTAATGGGTGAATTACTAAAGAATTCCCTAAAGCTTGAAATGATCTTCCTGTTAATTCTACTCGATGAGCGGTTGCTGATTTTGGCAAGCTATCTCCATGGACATGAGAAAAATTGATGCCTGCTTGCTCAAAAATATTGCCTTTTTGCATTACTCGGCTACGGCCACCACCACCGCTCTCACGAACCCAATTATCCTCTTTTAATTCTAAAGTCTTGTCCATTTGAATCAGAGTATTGCAGATACGCTCTTGCTGGGAACGTAAATAACGTTTAATGCAATCAATATCGATCATTTTTCTATCCGTTAATTGGTAATAATGTCTTTAGAGCGCTATCCTAGCATGCTAATTTTTTTAGATGGTAGTTCAATGAACAAACGTACCGCAACGGTTAAACGCAACACACAAGAAACACAAATCGAGGTTTTTTTAAATCTTGATGGTGAGGGGAAGTCCGAACTTGATATTGGTGTTCCTTTTCTCGAACACATGGTGGATCAGATCGCGCGTCATGGAATGTTTGATATCAACATTAAAGCCACCGGCGATCTCGACATCGATGCTCATCATACCGTTGAAGATGTAGGTATAACACTTGGTCAGGCATTTACTAAAGCACTCGCAGACAAAAAAGGCATACGCCGCTATGCACATGCCTATGTGCCGCTTGATGAAGCCCTGTCTCGCGTAGTGATCGATTGTTCTGGTCGGCCAGGCCTTGAATATAATGTTAATTATCCACGTGCACGCGTTGGTGATTTTGATGTCGATTTGATATTTGAATTCTTTCAAGGTTTTATCAATCACGCGATGATGACCTTGCACATCGATAATCTTCGAGGACGCAACTCTCACCATATTGCTGAAACGATCTTTAAAGCATTTGGCCGTGCACAGCGTGTTGCTGTAGAACAGGATCCACGGATGGAGGGTATTTTACCATCCACCAAAGGTGCTCTATAAATCTATCGAGCTAAACCATGTCTAAAATAGTCGTTCTTGATTACGGCAGCAGCAATCTACGCTCTGTTGCAAAAGCACTGGAAACTGTTGCTAACAGTGGTCAGTCTATCGCTATCAGTAATCATCCCAATGAAATACTGAAAGCAGATAAAGTCGTCTTTCCTGGTCAGGGTGCGATAGGACAATGTATGACTCATCTTAAAGAGCAAAAACTGGAGGAGGTCATTCGAGAATGCATCCTTAACAAACCTTTTCTTGGAATCTGCCTTGGGCTGCAATCACTAATGGAACATAGTGACGAAGATGGTGGCATTAGTGGCTTAGGTGTTTTACCCGGTAATGTTATTCGTTTTACTGATAATCAAATTGATGAGAATGGTGACGCCTACAAGATCCCCTCTATGGGTTGGAATCAGGTTATACAAAAGAAACGACACCCACTATGGGAAGGCATCGAGGATGGGAGCCGATTTTATTTTGTTCACAGCTTTTATGTAAAACCAGAACTTGATTCTGATATCGTCGGGTCAACCGATTATATCTGTCAATATACTTCTGCTGTTGCGAGGGATAATTTATTCGCAACGCAATTTCATCCCGAAAAAAGCCAGGACGATGGATTAAGGTTATTAAAAAACTTTCTTAACTGGCAAGTTTAGGCTTTTTTTATTCGTATTAGCACTTCTTTTCTTTGATGAAGCGGATTTCTTTTCTTTCTTTTTCTTTGGTTTATCAGGCGTACTTGAATTATCACTCATTCGTGAAATATTAAGCTGTTGCCCTGACACCCAGACTTTTTTCATAGTCTTAAATAAATCATTCGGCATACCCATCGGAAGATCTACCGTTGAGTAATTTTCATGGATCGTTACATTCTTGATATATTGGCCATCGACACCCGCTTCATTAGCGATAGCACCAACAATATTGTTGATCTTCACCTCATGCTCATTACCGACTTCCAGTCGAAAACGTTCCATGTCGCGATCGGGGCTTGATTCTCTCGGCGTTCGTTGTCTATCAGAATCACGAGGTTTGTTTCGGCGACCTTCGCGATTTGATTTACCTCTTTCTCGGTCATTACGCGATCGGTCTCGTTTCTGTTCTTGTTGTGGCTTCATCAAAAAAGGCTCACCACCTTGTGCTATCTTGGCTAATGCCGTGGCAATATCCATTGCCGAACGACCCGATTCAAGTTGGTATTCTTCAATGATTGTGTGAAAGAGTTGTGTGTCGGTACTATCTAATGTGTCAGTAATACTTTGTTTAAAACGTACAATACGTTCCTGATTGATCGTATCAACTGTTGGCATATGCATGCGTTCAATCTTCTTACCGGTCACTCTTTCAATCATGCTCAACAAACGTTGTTCACGACCTGTAACAAATAAAATTGCTTCGCCAGCACGACCCGCTCTTCCGGTGCGTCCGATCCGATGCGTATACGCCTCTGGGTCGCTAGGAATATCATAATTGATAACATGACTGATACGTTCAACATCGAGTCCACGGGCAGCGACATCGGTTGCAATCAGCATATCAATCTTGCCAGATTTTAATTTATTGATGGTTTGCTCACGCAACCTCTGTGTGATATCACCATTCAATGCGGTACAGGCATAACCACGTGCTGACAATTTTTCAGTGAGCTCCATAGTTTCAATCTTGGTGCGCACAAAAATAAGAATCGCACTAAAGGCCATACTTTCAAGAATCGTTGTTAAAGCTTCAAGCTTCTGTCGACCATTCACCATCAAATAACGCTGGTGAATCGTATCTGCCGTAATACTTTTTGTTTTGATGGTGATTTGTTCAGGATTGTTTAAATATTTTTTAGATATCTTTCGAATTGCAGATGGCATAGTTGCCGAAAATAACGCAATCTGTCGCTTGGTTGGTAATTGCTCAAGGACCCATTCAACATCGTCAATAAAACCCATGCGTAACATTTCATCGGCTTCATCTAAAACTAAACACGTTAATTTATCTAACTTCAAAGTACCGCGACGCATGTGATCCATAACACGTCCGGGTGTACCGACAACTACATGTACCCCACGCTTGAGCTGACGTAACTGCACACCGTATTCCTGACCACCATAAATAGGCAAAACATGAAATCCTTTAAGAAATGAGGCATATGTTTGAAAAGCCTCAGCAACTTGAATTGCCAACTCACGTGTCGGCGCCAAGACCAAGACTTGAGGTGTTGTTAACTTTAGGTCGATGTTTGATAACAGCGGTAAGGCAAATGCAGCCGTTTTCCCTGTTCCTGTTTGCGCTTGCCCAATAACGTCACGACCATCCATAACATGCGGAATGATTTCAGCCTGAATTGGCGAAGGCGTTTCATACCCTACTTTATTGAGCGCTTTATTAATGGGCTCAGAGAGTGACAAATCGTCAAAAGACAGAGAGTGAGAGGGAGAATCGTCAACTTTACTCATGGAATTACCTTCAGATATGGAACGAGAAATCAGCTCGTTTGCCGCTGTTATGCTACATCGGACGACAAGAAGCGGGAAGTATACGAGCTTATAAGGCGGTTACAAGCCAAATATCAAGCAATTTAGCACTAAATCAGTCAACTTTAATACGATTCTCTTTAAATCACTAGACTCAATTCTTGGGAAACGATTGCCGTACAAGATACAACCATCCAAATTACTACGTCATAGGGGAACAGCAAACATCTGGACACCACCTTGTATCATTACCATTCTTGAACCATATTCAGCTCTAACGAGTAAATCTAGTCCAAATTGCATCTTCATGTAGTTCAGCA
>CAJJDJ010000175.1 GCA_905182825.1 Thiotrichaceae bacterium UBA7359 | reverse complement strand
CCCACCAGCGTTCTGTCCCTGATAGGTACTCATATTCTGTCCCTGTGTTCCTGCAGGTCCCACTGATTCTGTGACCGCTGCCGTACCACCCGTCAATTCCGAGGTCACACGACCTATTGCATCTTTCATACCATCACTAAAGAATGTAAAAGCACCAATACCCGCAATTGCGATCAATGCAACGATAATGATGTACTCTGTCATCCCCTGACCAATTTGTTTGATTAAGTTTTTCATAATTTATTTTATCCCATTCGTATTGAAAAGTTCATTTTTACATCTAGCATTTAGAGATATATTACATAATAATTATCAAGAATTATATCAAATTATCTGATTGAAGTGAAAACAAGTCAAGATAACTTGAAAATCAAATATCAATCCCAATATTTGTCAATAACTGTGAATTAATAATGTGATGGAGTCCAAACAAATATGTCTGTAGATACAAAACAGGAAACGCTAGGTTTTCAAACGGAGGTTAAGCAACTACTAAACCTCATGATTCATTCTTTGTACAGCAACAAAGAAATATTCTTACGTGAGTTAATCTCTAATGCCTCAGATGCGGCTGACAAGTTGCGTTTTGAAGCGCTCAAGAATGATGGCTTATACGATGGTGATTCAGATCTAAAAATAAAGGTCGAATTCAATAAAAAATTAAAAACGATTACCGTCTCTGATAATGGTATCGGTATGTCTCGTGACGAGGTTATCGAACATCTTGGCACGATAGCAAAATCGGGCACAAAACAATTCTTCGAAGCATTAACGGGAGATCAATCCAAGGATTCTCAGTTAATTGGTCAATTTGGGGTTGGCTTTTACTCCTGTTTTATCATTGCACAAAAAGTTGAAGTGATTACTCGTCGTGCAGGTTTAGGTAAAAATGAGGGCGTCCGTTGGGTGTCTGAAGGTGAAAATGATTATTCCATAGAAACAATCGTTCAAGAAGCACGGGGCACTAAGGTTGTCTTGCATCTTCGTAATGACAGTAAAGAATTTTTAAATGATTATCAGCTAAGAAATATCATCAATAAGTACTCTGACCATATCTCACTGCCTATCATCATGGACAAAGAAGAGCAGGTAGAAGTAGAAGAAAAAACAAAAAAAACAAAAGACGTTGCTGAGGGAAAAGAGAGCAAAGAAAAAGAAAAAGAAAAAAAATATAAAACAGTTATCACTGAAGAAACGGTTAATAGCGCTACCGCACTCTGGGCCCGTAATAAGAAAGATGTCACAGATGAAGAATACAATGCATTTTATAAACATGTGAGCCATGATTTTGAAGAACCCACGGCACATACCCACAATCGGGTAGAAGGAAAGCTTGAATATACCTCCTTGCTTTATATACCCAAACGAGCCCCATTTGACATGTGGGATAGGCAGCAACGTCATGGTATAAAACTCTATGTGAAGCGTATTTTTATTATGGACGACGCAGAACAATTGATTCCGTCTTGGTTACGTTTTGTGCGAGGTGTAGTGGATTCAGATGATCTTCCATTAAATGTTTCACGCGAAATTTTACAACACAATAAGGTTATTGATTCAATTCGTTCTGGATGTACTAAGAAAATTATCGGTTTGTTAAAAACCATGGCTAAAAAAGAAGCCGACAAATACGCAGAGTTCTGGAAGACCTTCGGTAGAGTACTTAAAGAAGGCGTGGTTGAAGGCGATGATTACAAAAAAGACCTATCAAATTTGTTTCGCTTCAGCAGTACACATGATGATTCTGAAGAGCAAAACGTTTCTATCAAAGATTACGTGGAACGTATGCAGGAAGGTCAAAAGGCCATTTACTATGTATCTGCTAATACGCATGCTATGGCTAAAAACAGTCCGCATTTAGAAATCTTCAAAAAGAAAGGTATCGAAGTATTACTCATGTCCGATCCTGTTGACGAATGGGTGACAACACATTGGGCAGAAGTCGAAGATAAACCGTTACAATCTGTCACTAAGGGTGAATTAGACTTAGGTGATTTAAAGGATGAAGAAGAAAAGAAAGGTGATGATAAAAAAAGTGAAGAAAATGAAAAATTATCAGAACGAATTCGAAAAGTTTTAGAAGAAAAAGTAAAGACCGTTCGTGCCACTTCACGCCTAACCACTTCTCCTGCATGTCTCGTGGCAGATGAAAATGACATGGGTAGACAGATGGAACAAATTCTCAAGGCATCAGGCCAAGAGATACCTGCAACCAAGCCAATACTTGAAATAAATCCAGAGCATCCTATTCTCAAGAAAATTGATGGTGAAGCAAATGAGGACCTATTCGCTGATTGGTCACAGATATTGTTCGACCAAGCTTTATTAAGTGAAGGGAGCCAATTGGAAGATCCCGCTACCTTTGTTAACAAGTTGAATAGTTTAATAGTCACTCTGGCTGAGTAACAGGGATTAAATTATTTGTAAATTTAAAACGGGCGAATCAAATGATTGGCCCGTTTATTTACACTTTAATAATCTCACTCAAATCTACATAAAAATCGTTAAAGATTAAATCTACAGCCTCTGCGAATGCTCTAATTGTATTAGTAATATTATTCGATGGTAATATCACAGTTTGAACATACTCTTTATGTAAAATAGGAGCACCCTTAGTATTAGAATCGACCTGAAGTAATAATTTCACGTAAACACTTTCACTTCCTTTTTGTTGTACTCGCTCAAAAGCTTTGACTTGTCCCTTAATTATCAGTGCGCTATTCCCTTCAAACGTATTCAAAACTAAATTCGAGATACCACTTAAACGTAATCTTTCGGCCAAACGTTCTTGTAGTAATCGGGTCGGAGAATCTGTCCAGTGGTGATAATGATATTGTTTTAGTTCTATCTGATCCTCGGTGTAGAGGATTGCACGCTCCTGATATAAGCCCACCGCTTTAAAATTGAGCACACTAATTGAATCCAATCGCTTCTGATCAGAATCAATATCTCTTAATTCAGGAAGACGATAATAATGGTCAGTCGGTAACGGCGCTTGTGTGGAGCATGCCGTCAACACTAAAAAAAAACTCAACAAAATAATACTGCGCATGATCATTCGACCTCTTCAACTTGAGCTGAACCTCGAATAAGCAAGCCCGGGTTTTCTTTAATCTGCCGCGTAAACTCATGTATATTTCTACTGCTTCCCTCAAGGTGGTGTGTAATCGCATCTATATGCGTTGACATTACCGACAAAGTCTTCTGTAAATCAGTAAGCGAACCACTCATTTTATTATCATTATCTTCAAGCATATGGTTAACACCACCAATGACCTTATCGATATTACTTAAGATTATATCCATTGACTTCCTCGTATCATCTATATTCGTGACTAACTTATTCATACCTTTTGAGGCGATACTCATGCTCTCCAAAAATACTGTTACGTTTTCCTGATTTTGACTATTGAATACTTTTTGTAGATCTTCTGAGGTCTGATTAAGATTATTAATTAAGCCGCTTAATTTACTAACCATATCAGTTTGTTCAACTTGATTACTAAAACTTTCAAGTAAAGGCTTTATCGTATTTTTTGTTATATCAGTAAGTTCTGTTGAAATAGATAGGAACTGTTCATTTAAATTATTTAGGAGTGGTTTAATGCTGCTTTGAGACAGGTCACGAAGATCTGACGCAACCTCATTGACCGTCGCAAAAATGTTAGCCGCTTCCTTACCTGTTATCGTTGACTCTGGGTCAAGCAAGTCTTCACTTACACCTTCAGTAATATCAATGGTCACAGCGGCGAGTAGACCAGAAGCAACTATCTTGGCGACACTATCAATCGGTATAGGCCACTCTTTTTCTATTGATAACGTTAAGCGATAATTTGTTTTACCGTCTTTACGTATTGGTTCAATCATGTCGACTTGCCCAACTTGATAACCTTCAAACGCTACAGGAGTTCCATATTTAATACCTGAAACATTCTTGTAGATCACAAAATACTTTTCTATCGGACCGCCACTGCCCATTATTTGATAAAGAAACACAAAAAAACCAAGCAACAAAAGCATGACAAATGAGCCTACAACAAGGTAATTAATATTATCGCGTTTCATAATCTTGACTATATACCCGTTAATCGATTTAAATATTCATCTGCTTGCACTTCATCGTTGCTGGGACGTCGATTTAATAGCGATTGAATTCGTTCATTATCAGAATTTTTGATATTTTCCACAGTATCAGTCATGAGTATATTTCCTTGGTCAAGCACAGTAATTCTATCAGCAATTTTAAAAGCACTTTCAAGTTCATGCGTAACGACTACGATTGTCATTTTCATCGCATCTCTTAGTTCTAAAATAAGTTCATCTAACTCGGCTGAAACAACAGGATCTAGACCTGCGGAAGGCTCATCAAAGAACATTAATTTTGGGTCCATAACAATCGCGCGAGCAAGAGCAGCGCGTTTAATCATACCTCCAGATAATTCTGCCGGCATCATTTTTTCAAAACCACCAAGATTTACAACCTCAAGCTTCATCCTAGCCATTATTTCCATCGTTTTTTCATCGAGGTTTGTATGTTCACGTAGTGGTAATTTAACATTTTCACCAACAGTCATTGAACTGAGTAATGCCCCTCCCTGAAATGCTACTCCCATATTTTGTCTCAGTTGATGCATTTCAGTATTACTGATTTTAGTTATATCCTTACCAAGCAAATTAATATTGCCGCTTGTAGGAGTACCGAGTCCAAGTAAGTAACGTAGTAATGTACTTTTTCCCGAACCACTTCCACCCATAATAATCATTATCTCATCTTCATTAATTGACAAATTAATGCCATGCAAGATCTCTCGAGGGCCGTAATGTGTTACCAGATCGATAACTTCAATAGCTGATTTATTATTTTTCATTAATTTACAGATTTAGAAAATAAGTAAAAACCATATCAGCAATGACGATATATGAAATTGAGAGTACGACTGAACGTGTGGTGGCCTTACCAACACCTTCCGCACCACCCGTCACTGAAAAACCATTACTGACACCCACCAAGGTAATAATTAAAGCAAAGATAATACTCTTGAATATACCCTGCATCACATCTGCTACTGCTAAGGCTGATAAGGTTCTATCCATATAAGCATCAAAACTTAAACCAATTTCAATATTTGTGTATATCGCACCGCCCAACAATCCAGCCAGATCAGAAAAAAAAGTCAATACGGGAAGCATTATTATCATAGCAAACAATGCTGGAGCAACCAGGTATCTAACTGGGTTGATCCCCATCACGCGTAACGCATCTATCTCTTGATTTACTTGCATCGTACCAATTTTTGCTGCCAATGAAGAACCGCTCCTGCCGGCAATTAGAATACCTGTTATTAATGGACCAAACTCTCTGGTAATTGAAAACGCAACACCAACAACAACCTGAGATTCAGCTCCAAATG
>CAJJDJ010000174.1 GCA_905182825.1 Thiotrichaceae bacterium UBA7359 | reverse complement strand
CTTCTTTCATCAGCGAGACAGGATAACGTTCTTGTTATCGGTGGTGGTGACGGAATGGCGGTTAGAGAAATTCTAAAATGGAATCCAAACTCTGTTACGTTAGTGGATCTTGACCCTTTAATGCTCGAACTATTTTCAGGAAAAGACCAGAATGCGCCTAAAGAGGTTAATGATATATTGCTTAAGCTGAATGAAAGCGCTTTCCTCGATCCTAGAGTAAAAACGGTCGCTGCAGATGCATTCTTAGAAGTCGAAAAAATGATAAGTAATCAACAACTTTTTGATACCATTATTGTTGACCTTCCCGACCCAAGCCATCCTGATTTAAATAAATTGTATTCAAACTATTTTTATATGCGGTTAAAAGAACTCATTAATGGTGATGGAGCAATCGCTATTCAGTCGACATCACCTTATCACGCAAAAAAAGCATTCATTTCTATAGGTAGAACACTAGCTGATGCAGGCTTCATTACAGAGCAGTATCATGCGAATGTACCCACCTTTGGTGAATGGGGATGGACCATTGGCACAGTCCATGGCAGTGATGCAAGAACGAGAATCAATAATATAAACAAATTGCCTATTGATAATACTTGGATCTCAATTGAACAAATAAAAACGGCATTCACGTTTTCACAGGATTTTTATAATTTAGCGAAAGATGTTCGTGTTAATGAGCTAGGGAGCCACACATTATATCGTTATCACCATAATGCATGGTCACTACAAAACGGAGCTTTTTTAATTGATTAGCCTAGTTTAGAAGACATAAAAGTACTATATAGCAAATATAAGTTGATTATTGACATAATATGGCAATATAATATTTAACAGACAAAAGACCGTCTCAACAATGGAGAACTAAAATGCAGAATAATTTACAAGAACTATCACTCATTCTTAACGAAATGAGCACTGACGAAGGTACTACATTTGAAGCTGTTTTCGTTGATGATGAAATATTGGAGGTGACTTGCTCCAATAATGATGAGTTCTCAATTCATGTAGTGATGACTAAGAAACAGATTCTTACTGTCACACCATTGTTTAGTGCAGATGAAGTGCCTACAGGAAAAGTTAACGAGTTAAATTCATTGTTATTGAGAGTTAGTCCAGCTGTGCCATTAAGTTCAGTTGGTCTTCAGGATAATAACTACATTCTGTTTGGCGCAATGTCTGTCAATACGACTATTGAGAACATTGCTCATGAGCTTGAAGTTCAAGCTGAGAATACGATTGATGTTCTTGAAACAATCTCACCCTTACTTAAATAAGAGGTAATTTTACAAATGAGTATATTAAAAGATTTATTTAAAGCGATAAAAGGTGGTGTTAGTGAAGTTGGGGAGTCTGTCGTTGATGCGAACTTAGTTCGTATTCTCGAGCAAGATATTCGAGATGACTCAAACGCTATAAATAAGGCAAAACAAAGTCTAACTCAGTTGAAAGGCACTGAGATTGGACTTAAACGAAAAATTGATTCGTTAGCCACGGACATTGCTGACTATGAAGCAAAAACGGTTGAAGCACTTGAGGCTGGCAAAGAAGAACTTGCGATACAGGTTGCTGAAAAAATAGCTGATTTAGAGTCAGAAAAAGACATGCTTTTCACTGAGCATACTGCACTGGCAAAAGAGGTTGTACAACTCAATAAGATGATTAAAACACGCAGTTCAAATCTTGAAAAGGGTAAGCGAGAGCTTGAAAAAATTAAAACAGTTGAACAGCTTCAAAAAACGACTGCAAGTATTAATAAAAACTTTGCGTCGACTAAATCAAGCGGCAATCGCGTTGCAGATTCATTAGCGCGTGCTAAAAAGAAGCAGCAAGAGTGGAAGGATAACCAAAAAGCAGGTGACTGGATGGAGGAAGAAGAATCTTCTAGTGATCTGGATAAGAAATTATCAGAAGAGGGCATTGGTGGTAAAAAAACGAGTGCCAATGACATCATTGAAAGATTAAAAAATAAAAATAAATCATAATGCCGTATAACCAAAGGAGTTTAAAAAAACTCCTTTAAGGAGTTCAAGTAGATGGCTTTTTTTAACAGAAAAAAAAATACTGAAACGAGAACCTTATCAAAACCCGATGAATTACAGGTTGGAGACCTTGTTACTTTAAAAGAAAGGTCATCTCTTCCCGCTGAACTGCAAGGTAGTGACCTAGAAGTGATTAGCATCGGTACCTATCAATATGATGGTGGGCTAGAAAAAGAAATTACATTACGATCTACTGAAAATAAAACGTACTATCTTTTACTGGATGATAATGATGGTGACCCATTGCTATGTTTTTCTATAAAGATAGAGAGAGGCATGGTTGATTCGTTATTTGATTTGGATCAGTTTTCGATACTCTTTGATAATGATTATGCGGAGATCAAAACACAAGACATCACAGTTCTTCCTAGAGGATGGACTAAAGAAGGCGTTTATATTCAAACTGAAAAAGATGTCGAAGGTTATTTTTATCAAGATGACTTAATAGCGAAAAATATTACAGCATCATCAACCCAAAGTGACAAATGCGAAGAATTTAGAGGCTTTTCTTGCGAGCTTGATAAGGATGAAAACTATTCCCTTTCCATTGAAGTTTGGAGCTCTGGTGAAACCGATATCTTCCTTGAAGTGTCAGTTCCCACTGATGTGATTTTAGAGATGTGGCCCAATGCCAAATGATAAGTGGGATCATGAGACGGAAGCATTAAAGAAAATTCAAATGCAGTTTGAGTTTCAGGAGGACGTTAACAAAATGATTATCGTTGATGCCGCTGAAGAAAACATCAAGCCTAGCGATCTTGTTCGAAAATTAACAGGACTTAGCTACAAAAAAATACAACGTAGTCGTGTTGCTATGTCGTTAAGCTCTGAAGATATAGCTAATCTAGCACAGCGTTTAGGGGTTGATGAATCAAATGAGCTTGAAATAAAAAAACGGGTTACCGCTGAAATAAATCTTCATTATTACGACAAGAAAGATAAAAGTAATGATGATTCTTAATTTAATAAAGGCTTCATACTGGAAGAGAAGGCATTATCTTAAGTTTACCAAACACAATGAAAAGGATTTTTTAATTCGATTAGGAAAGACGGCTTTAATTTTGTTTTTCTTGATTGCTTTACACAGTATTGCCATAGCTTATATTGAAGACTTATCACTTGAAGATTCTATATGGTTATCAATAACAACTGTCACTACGGTTGGCTACGGAGACTTATCAGCTGAGACAACAGAAGGGCGTATTGTAACCATCATTATCTTATATGGAATCGGCATATCACTAGTCGCCCAGCTCGCAGCAGAATTTTTTGATTATCGTACAATCACAAGAGACAGAAAAATCACCGGTCAATGGAGATGGAAGAAGATGAAAAATCACATAGTTATTATCAATACGCCTAATAATGACACGGTGAACTATTTAACTAAATTCGTTGACCAAGTCAGAGCAACTCCTACATTACAAGAGATGCCAATACAGATCTTGACACGAAAATTTGAGAGTGGCTTACCTTCAAACCTCATTGAGAAAGGCGTTGTACATTACAACGGCGTTGCTGAGAGCAATGACAACTTGCGCGCAGTTAATATTGATCGAGCAAAACACGTTATTCTTATCGCACGTGATGCTGACGACCCACTATCCGATAGTCTTACTTTTGATGTGCTAAGTCGCATCGATGAAATACATACTTCAGCAACAATTATTGCTGAAGTCACACAAGATATTAATCGGGATCGT
>CAJJDJ010000173.1 GCA_905182825.1 Thiotrichaceae bacterium UBA7359 | reverse complement strand
CATTTTAATATACTTAATGCATCTTTAACATTAAGTAATCAATACGATTACTGTTATTTTGCTGTTATGTATTGGAGGCTATTTAGGCTAATTAGGATATGATTTTACTCCTCTGTGACACTTAAGTAATTTAATAATCTACTTGAAATGTAGTCGTATCTTTTCGGCATTATATTCAATAACGTCACCGGACATAATTTTTTTACTCTTTTGTGTCTCTATTATGCCATTAACAGACACTTTGCCATCTGCAATAACTGTTTTTGCTTCACCCCCACTGGTAGCCATACCTTCGAACTTAAGTATTTTATAAAGCTCAACAGGCTCTTTTTTTAATTTAACATCTTTCACTTAGAGGCTCTTTTTAGAATAATTATTTTCATTGAATGATATCCTTGATTATCAGTTTAAAAGGTGAATCTATATCAGTGGGAACTAAGTTGAGCGTACCGATTAGATCTCCCGGCATTGATTTGTTATTAGTATTTTTCGATATACGGGCAATGAGCTGAACCTGTTTATGATCAGATAATTTATTCGATGCTGTGAGTGCCATAGAATCGTCAAGCATGACCCACACAGGCAAGTCACTCACTTTTTTGCGTAATATGGCCAAAGGTACTAATGAGTTATCAATGGCCTCTGCATAGATATAGACATCATCGTCTCTATTTACCTCACTCAACAAATCCTCGGACAAAATAACATTAATCTCTAGTGCTACGCTTCTAACAGATTCATTCTCATTCTCATTCTCAATAATTTGATCATGTAATAAATCAATATATTCTTTTATCTTCAATTGCGACTCTGACCCTTCATCAAATTGTTCATGAAGTTGATGCCAATTTTTTAGTGCTTTATTAATGTCTCCATGTTGTACAGCTGCAAGGCCGGATAACCAAAGGCCTTTTTTATTTGTTGGATCAAGTTTAAGTGCCTCATCTATGATCTCATCTGGTTTGCCTTTAAATCGACCATTGTTTGCCATTGACATAATATCTGCATATCGAAACATAACGATGGGAATTTTACCTTCAATGCGGTATAGATTTTCGATTGCTCTAACCGCATCATTATAACGTTTTAGAGTTACATAAGAATCAGTTAGAAGTGACCAACTTTCAACATCATCTGGGTCATCAACTAATCGTTGTTCAAGATGTAGCAGCATCTTTTTTACAATAATTGCTTTTTCTTCATCAGTTTGAGCAGTGTTTAACTCTTCTAATAAAGATACTTGTTGAACAAACTCAGGTTTAGTTTGGTACTGATATGAAATAATAGCTAATATAGGTAACAGTAATAACAGGAAGGTTATTGTTATTTTTTTCATTTTCGATTAATTTTAAAATGAAATATTCTATGGAATTATATCAATTATACAACTTGGGTGTCATTTTATTACACCTAGATATGAATGTTTTCATTTAATTAGACACGTACTATACCTCAAGTAGATTCTATCGAGAATGATTAGCTTAGATGACATGTCAAGAGATTTAATAATCAGGGTTTAATTGTATTGATGAGAATATTTACAATAGGATTTTTTGATATTTCGATTACATCGGAAAACCCTTCGTAATCTCCCGGCTGCCCCTGAGGTTGTCCATTACTAGATAAACGTGCACCTATAATTACCTTTGGAAAGCTTGAGAGCGTCATCTGAGGCATCATTGCCATACTATCATCAAGAGTAATGGTTATAGGAAGATCTTTTGCTAAGCCTCTATAAACAGCGAGGGGCATAGGAGGGCCTTTTGAAGCTCGGGCATAGATAAACATAGTTGTATTTGGTGCAACTTTAGATTGCAATTCTGGGAGCAGAGATACTTTCACCTGTATAGAATTTTTTATATTAGTATTTTGGTTAATAATGATTTTTTCTGAAGTCGATTCTGAGTTCTCTAACTCAGAAATAAGATCTTTCAGTTGTTTGGATATCTCTGATTCTTCCCCTATATTAACAAGTAAATTACGCCAATGAGTCAAAGCACCTTTTTTGTTGTTAGCTTGTTGTTCGGCATACCCCGCCAACCATAGCGCACGTCCATAATTTGGTCTTATTTTTAGAGCTTTTTTTAATAATTCGGTAGGTTTACCTATTAAATTATTTTGATGTAATCGTGCCAATGCTTCAGCATAACTGACAAGAATTTCAGGATCCTCTGGTTTTAATTTGTTTAGTTCAAGATAAATAGTTGCAGCATTATTATATCTTTCTATATCCATATAAATCTGTGCTAAGGCAGCTCTTGCTTCAATGTCATCCGGATTTTTCTCAATGGTCTGTTCTATTGAGGCAATCATTTCTTCAATATCTTTATTTTCAATAGAAGGTTCACCGGTTTGTAGTCGAATATCAAAGGCAGCTTCATCGCCCAACTTCTCATATGTTAGGATAGATAATAACGGTACTAATATCGCAACTATTAAAGCTAATACATTATTGCCTTCATATGTTTGTTTTGTAGAAGAAGGAGAGACATTTTTTAAATCATCAAGTGCAGCGGTCTCTAACTCAAGTTTATAATTATAAAACCTTTCTTGAGTAATTAGTCCATTTTCCAACTCAATTTTTAATTCTGATAATCTTGTCGCCGCAGCTTGAATATTGACAGCATCTCGTTCCACTTTAGAACGTTGTACGTTTTTAGAAAGTAGAGGACGTAATAAAATTAGTAGGGCAATCAAGATGATAGCGAGAATATATAATAGAAACGTCACTTTTTTTCTTCCTCCGCTTGCAGTAGCACACGTATTTTCTGCAAGTCAGCTTCGGGAATCTCTTTTTTTTGTGGATAATTTTTGAATTTGCTAAATCGTATCAAACAAAAAAATCCAACAATAAATAATATAATAGGTGCTATCCAGAGTAATAATGTTTTCGTAGACAACCTTGGCTTGTATAAAATAAAATCACCATAGCGCTTAGTCATAAAATTAATG
>CAJJDJ010000172.1 GCA_905182825.1 Thiotrichaceae bacterium UBA7359 | reverse complement strand
TTATACGCGTCAATTAGATATTAGAGAATACAAAGAGAACTCTGTGGTTCTTGAACAAGGACAAGAGTTTGGACATTTCAACATGGGTTCAACAGTTATTCTCATTTTTGAAAAAAAATATTTATGTTGGTTATCTAGTCTAGGAGCAGATGATTCTATTCAAGTTGGACAAGAATTAGGAAAAGTTATTAACTAAATGATAATCAAACTATAATTCAACACAACCTACAACATCCATTCAGAAAAAATAGTAATACGAATATACAAACTCGCAAGGTCTCTATATTTGTCCCTGGGAATGTCAAAGAGATTCTAACCAGCTAATGCCATTAAGCATATACTCATCAAAACATTTGGTGCAAGACCCAATACTAATATTAATATTCCATTAATACTTAATACGAAGTGCATTTTTTTTGATGATTTAATCGTTGTCATTGAATCTGGTTCATCAAAATACATTAGTTTAATAATACGAAGATAGTAGTAAACACCAATTATTGAAAATAGAACAGCGATAGCCGCTATTTCAACAAAACCTGAAGCAACAAGCTCTTGTAACACGAACCATTTAGACCAAAAGCCTAGGAAAGGAGGAACTCCTGCCATTGAGAACATTACGCATAGCATAACAAAGGCAAACCAAGGGCTTCTTTGAGACAAACCCTTAAAATCAAAAAGCATGTCTGCTTCGAGACCATTGCGTCCAAGCAGGATAATCATGCCAAATGCACCCATAGTCATTAATTCATAGCTAATGATATAGAACATTGAGGCTGAGAATCCTGATGCTGTTCCCGCAATAAAACCAAGAAGGAAGAATCCAATATGGGCTATTGTTGAATATGCTAACATGCGTTTCATATTAGTTTGCGCGATAGCAATAATATTTCCGGTAGCCATAGATAACACAGCTAGAATTATTAGAATTGATTGCCAGTCACTAACCAAGGGCATTAAGCCATCAACCAAGACACGCATCGCCATAGCAAATGCAGCCAACTTAGGGGCCGTACTAATAAATAATGTCACCGATGTAGGAGCGCCCTGATAAACGTCAGGCACCCACATATGAAATGGTGCGGCACCTAGTTTGAATGCAATACCAACGATTAAAAAGATCATGCCGTAAATCAAGTGCATGTGACTTACATTATCGACATTGATTCTTTCAGAAATGGTAAGTAAGTCTAAAGAACCTGTCAGACCATAGATTATTGAAATACCATATAGCAACATACCCGAAGCTATTGCACCCAATACAAAATATTTCATAGCCGCTTCTGAAGCAGCCTTTGACTCACGTTGCATGGCAACCATAGCGTAAAGAGAGAGAGATAATAGTTCAAGACCTAGATAGACAGATAATAAACTATAGGCTGAGGTCATAATCATCATACCAAGTACTGCAAACAAGCCAAGTACAAAGTACTCACCTTTTAGGAATTTATGTTCTTTTAGATATTCATACGAATAAAGAAATACCACAGAGGTGATACCACATATTAACACCTTAAGAATTGCACTCATGTAATCACTGACAAAACTACCATTAAAAGCGACCTGCGCTTTGTATGGAAAGTAAAATAATACTAGCGCCATGACGACTAATAGACTTGCTTGAGTAGTCCAATACGTCAACAGATGTAATGGATCTTTACTAAACGCATCCACCATCAATACCAAACATGCCAAAGCAAGGAGTATTATTTCTGGTAATATAATGATTAAGTCAACATTCATGGTTCACCATTTATAAAATCTTTGTATGGATTATGTGCTCGATTAGTTGTTCTACTGCCACATGCATAACTTCAAATATCGGTTCTGGCCAAATTCCGAATACTAAAACAACAGCTGCCAATAAGAAGAGAATAAACGCTTCTCGCATATTAATATCCTCTAATTGTGCAATAGATTCCTTAGTGACCTCACCAAATACAACGCGTTTATACATCCATAAGGTATAAGCGGCGCCTAAAATCAGTGTTATTGCTGCTGTAAATGCGACCCAGAAACTGGTTTCGAAGCTGCTTAGAATAACTAGAAATTCACCAACAAAACCTGATGTCCCTGGCAAACCAGCGTTAGCCATTGCAAACAACATCATAAAAGCAGCAAAATACGGCATGGTATTTACCACACCACCATAATCTTTAATCATGCGACTATGTATCCGGTCATACATAACACCAACGCACAAGAACATCGCCGCAGAGATAAAACCATGAGAAATCATCTGCATCATTGCGCCTTCCATACCCATAATAGCACCTGACGATGATCCGCTAGCTGCGACAATACTAAACGGCAAAAAAAACCCAAGTGTTACAAAACCCATATGCGATATAGAAGAATAGGCAATCAACTTTTTCATATCTTCCTGAACCAGAGCAACAAAACCGATATAAACAATGGCAATAAGTGAGAGTACAATCATTGCATCGCCAAAATAGGCGCTACCATCAGGAGTGATTGGCAAACTGAATCTCAAAAAACCGTAGCCTCCCATCTTCAACATGACCGCTGCCAGAATCACAGAACCACCTGTTGGCGCTTCTACGTGAGCATCTGGTAACCATGTATGTATTGGCCACATTGGTATTTTCACTGCGAAAGCTAAAAAGAATGCCGCGAAAATAAATTTCTGAACCGTTAAAGTCAGTGGCACATTATGTAACGCTTCAATGTTAAAACTACCTACAACTGAATAAAGGTATAGAAAGGCTACTAGCATGAATACTGAACCAAGGAAGGTATATAGGAAAAACTTGATTGTGGCATAGACTCTATTTGGGCCACCCCAAATACCAATAATCAAGAACATCGGTATTAGCATCGCTTCCCAGAAGACATAAAATAAAATTGCATCGAGAGCGAGAAACACACCATTCATTAATCCAGTCAATATCAAGAATGAACACATATAGTAAGAGATGTGTTTTTCAATCACTTCCCATGCAGCCAATATAACCAGAATAGTGGTGAAGCTAGTCAGCATTATTAATGGTAAGGCAATCCCATCAACACCTAGATGATATTTGATATCGAAGGCTCTAACCCAATCTGATTCTTCCATGAATTGCATTCCTGCATAAGAAGGATCGAACTGACAATATAAAATGACAGCAAATATAAAAGTAATGATGGAAACAGCAAGTGAAAAATACTTCACTGTTTGTTCCTGTCGATCGCCAGCAATCAATGCCCAAACACCACCAATAATCGGTGTCCAAATTAGAATGCTTAAGATGGGCAAATTATTTAATAACATTATTTAAGTTTTATTTTTCTATAGTTCATGTGTTTTTTTAATTAAGCTTTATTAGCTCAATCAAGAACACCATGTACAAATATTACTAGAAGTAAAAGCAAACCGATAATTATTGAAAAGGCATAATGGTAAAGATAGCCAGACTGTACATGACGAATAAAACTTGAAAATAGACGTACACTTCTCGCCGTACCATTAACGAAAAAGCCATCAATAATATTGATGTCCCCTATCCTCCAAAGTAGATGACCAAGCCTTATAGAACCTTTTGCAAATATAAGTTGATTGAAGTCATCGAACCCATATTTATTAACGAGTAATTTGTGTGCCGGACCAATTTTACTAACTACTTTACCAGGAATGTCTGGAAACTTTATGTAACATAACCAAGCAACAAAAACACCTGAAAACATTAAGATAAGAACTAGTGGATGCTGAACGGAGTGTAACAAAAAGCCACCAATGCCAGTATAACCTTCACCCATCTGAGCAAGCACGTCATGACCGTCGATACTCGCAACGTAAATTGCGTCATCAAAATATTTGCCGAACAGCATTGGTTCAATTAAGAAAGCACCTAATATTACCGAAGGGATAGCTAAAATAATCAATGGAGCAACCACAATGGCAGGTGCTTCATGCATGTGTTTCCATGTTTCTATATCCATCTTTTGGTGCCCATGAAAGGTCATGAAGAATAAACGAAAACT
>CAJJDJ010000171.1 GCA_905182825.1 Thiotrichaceae bacterium UBA7359 | reverse complement strand
CGCTTAAAATTGGTAGGGACAAATGTGTTAGTTGACTTTAAACAAAGTGACAATCCGTTCAAAGGAAAAATAAATGTACTAACTTCAAGACAAATCAATAAACGTAAACGTTTAATGAAGTTCGTTAAGAAACGATAAATTCAATTTTTAGATTCTTTTGATCTTAAGCAGTCAACCTTTGTAGTCAGATATTAAATTAACAATTTTGACGCTAGCAATTAAAACAAATGATTATATCGAAGAACAGGCAGATAATTTAGTTAATAGTTTACTATTGATACTAGAACTGTAATTGTAATCCAAATGTAACTCTACCAACATTTCTACTGGCAAAGCCACTAGCATTAGCATCACCTTGAACATAATTAAGATTGAATTTAGTATCTTGACCATCAATAATGTAATTTAAACCCATCTCAATTGAATCACTTGATCTCGCATCACTAGGGCTATTGTTTACATATCGTGCATAAGGTTGAAACTTGCCCCAACCGACCACTTTGGGAAATAGATAAGCTATAGTGCTAAAAACCGAATAGCCATCGAACAAACAGAAGCACGAGTCGAAACCTGAAGTGGGTGGTGATACAGGAGTGAAGTCTGAATCAAATTTTTTGTAATCTGCTTCTAAGGTTATAACCCCACCATCAGACATCACTGTTTCTGATAAAATGTCAAAAGTATAACTATAAAAATCACCAGACTCAGTGACACTGCCGGTACCATCTATCTGATTTTGAAATGAAAAACCTATAGTTAATATATCACCCTGCTCACCAAAGTAGGTTGAGCTTGTGTAATAACCAAAATTCGACTCAATACTTAATAGGTGGTATGCCAAACGAACAGCATAAAGTTTATTGCTGTCACGATTACTAAATCCTTTCAAACCATCATAAATACCTAAAACATAATGTACTCTCTTGGTGGTTCCCCAAAAAACACCACCTTCTCCACGTCCGAGGCTACCAGCCGCACCACCTTGATCAGCAGGAAACAGTGGTTGTCGATATTGGTTCCAAGTAAGTCCATAAAAAGGACCATTAATCTCTACACGATCACCAGGGATAAGTGTCCTACCAAACCAAAAGTTGACACTTGGATTAATTTCTATTCGTGCAATCGCATCTATGAGATCAGTTGAATCATGATTCTGTTTATCAGTATTGATACTAAATTTCAGATATTTGTGAATTTGAGCGGCAACATAAAGACGGACACTATCAAAAGAAAAATCAGAATTATTATCTAAGTCACTTTTTTTAGAATCCAACTGCATCCGAACACCACCACCAACACTTAACCAAAAAGTATCACTGTGTTTAAATTTAACGCCACTCATCACAGAAAGAGGAGTCATCAAAATTGCAATTAATAATATAAGCTTGTTAATTTTTAGAGAATGCTTCCCACGAAGAGATTTATATCGCACCTTAGACTTATCCTTTAATTGTTAGTTTAATTAACTCCACAACAACAACTCAGTAAAGAATTCACTAATATTCTTACATTTATTTCTTCTGATCTTGATAGATTAAATTTTCTATAAATCAAGATAGACTTTTATTTATGCTTAGATATGTCTTTAATATAATAATACAAAGTTAAGGTAAGATTATAGTTTATTATAATTATCTTTTAACACTTCTAGGATAGTCTTAGCTTCTTCACTAGTTTCCCAATTACCATCCTTATTAGTAACAATTATTTCTGTCTTATCACCAACTCCAGTCAAGCTTAACTGATAAGGGGTGCCATCATCATCATCGCCCCAGAATTTTAATTTTGATAAAAACCCTTTTCCTCCTTTTTCGCTTTCTGACTTGAAGATACGAAAGTCATAAACGCCCTTCGCCTGATCGCTACCTTCAATCACGTACTTAGCACGTTCTACTATCATTCGTGCTTCACGCCAACCACGTGTGAACTCCTGAGGAATCACTAGATAACTCTTGCCATCTCCAACATCAAAAATTTCTGCTTTGGGCTTGATTCGTTTTGACGTTGTAGCTGCTAATGCTATAGATGAGCTATTTTTGGGATTATTAGATGTACTCCTTGGTTTTTGTATGTCAGTTCCATAAAAATGTAAATTTATTTTACGAATGACTTTTTTTTCAATCCCAGCATCAATGACCACATCAAGCCATTCACCTTCGGTCAAATTTTGTTTTTCACTTGAAAGAAATAATAGTGTTCCGCCAGAATCATTTGGTTCTGCAAAGATCTTGAATCTGTACCTGCTGTTATTCTCCTCTTTCCAATCCGTCTCAAGGACACCTAACTCTGCATCATCCAAATCGATGACATACTCTTTTTTTCTCCAGAATTCTTTGAGTTTAGGCCATATATCAGAAGACGAACCCTTCAAAGCTAGCCACTGTTCACCATCCTGCTCACCAGAACCCAACACTAATCCCTGCCGCTTGTTTTCGGAACGTTGTCGTTCAAACTCAGACAAAGACGTTGATTCCTCTCCTGGAATCTTTGAAGAATATTCTCCTTCCGTCACAGTCAAATCAGGAGGAACTTCGAGCATTGGCAAACTAGTACTTTTTTGATACGCAGTTCGTTTATCAGGTAGCACCTTTTCCAAGTCTTTAACACCTGGAAGATAAGAACAACCGATCATAGATAGGAAACTAAGTATTAATGCAAAATTACGTAAAATCATCATTGTGTATTTATATAACTCCTGCCTGTTTCATGGCGTCTAGTAATTTTAGTTCTGCTGATTCAGTCATCCAGGTCATCGGCAGTCTTATTCCTGCTTGTATAAAGCCTAATTTATGTAAAACCCATTTCACAGGAATTGGGTTTGATTCAACAAACAATTCTTTATGAAGACCTTTAAGCATATTGTCTATGTTAGTGGCACCATCGATGTCACCACAGAGAGCTAACATACACATCTCATGCATTGCTTTGGGCGCAACATTTGCTGTGACTGAGATAACCCCATCACCACCTTTAAGTATGAAGTCTTTGGTAGTCTCATCATCTCCTGTTAGCAACAGAAAATCTGCACCCGCACCATCACGTATTTGTTTGACCCTAGCCAGATCTGCCGTAGCTTCTTTAACACCGATAATGTTTTTTATCGCGGCCAAACGAATTATCGTATCAGGCAACATATCACAAGCTGTCCTGCTTGGTACATTGTAGAGAATTTGTGGTATGTCAACCGACTCTGCGACAGCTCTATAATGTAAATACAACCCTTCCTGTGTAGGCTTGTTATAGTAAGGCGTAACTAATAGGCACGCATCAGCACCAACTTTTTTGGCACATTTTGTTAATGAAATTGCTTCAATCGTTGAGTTTGCACCAGTACCTGCAATTACGGGAATACGACCATTTACTATATCGACCATTTGCTTAATCACTATGCAATGTTCTTCTTCAGTTAATGTCGCAGACTCGCCAGTTGTGCCCACAGCAACGATTGCATCAGTACCCTGCTCGATATGAAATTCAAGCAAGTTCTCTAGCGCTTGACTATCTATTTTTGTATCTGCACCTACCCCGGTCAGCATCGGGGTGACAATAGCAACCATACTTCCAGTAAACATATGAATAGTTATTATGAGTAATTGAGAAAAACGTGTATGGTACTGAATGAAGTAACCTTATGACAAGGAAATTAGTACCTTTATAATGTGTATTACAATTAGATGACGCTAATATGAAACTATTTACGCAGTAACCACCTAATTGTAATTCCAGCATAAAATGCAAAATTATCTTGTTGTTAGTGCTCTGAGCGAAAATTCTAGCGAAATCATACGTAAATTTTCAAAATTGTCCAAATCTAGCGGTTGCAATATCATCGATAGTCGATTTAAAGTTTTCGGGCAAGAACTTTCCTTGATGCTTTTCTTGACAGGAACTTGGGATGCTATTGCTAAAATTGAAGATATGCTCAGCATTCTCGCAAAAGAAAATCAAATAAAGATCTTCACGAAACGAACGACTGTAGACAAATTGCAGGGCGACTCCATGCCTTATGCTGTTGACGTTGTTGGTCTTGACCAAACAGGAATTATATTTGATATTTCGGATTTCATGTCAAGCAATAACCTAATTATTCATGAAATGGCATCCAACACCTACGAGGCTTCAATGACTGGCGCTAAGATGTTCTCCTTGCATATGATGGTCAATATTTCATCGGATTCGTCTATCGCATCTATCCGAGGCGATTTCATTGAGTTTTGTGACCGTCTTAATTTAGATGCCATAATGGAACCTGTAAAATAATGGTCTGCCTAAATTACGAATTCTCTGTCAATGTCGTACTCGAGCACTTATGTATCACGTACTGACTACTTTTCTATGTATTTCGATTCCTTACAATGACAAAAGAATGATTGTTATTAACTAATAATCTAAATCACTGAAATAGTGTTTTTTAATACAAATAATATAAATCTTTAAAATATAAGCGACAACTAAATTATGAATAAACTCAGTATAGGGAAAAAAGTCCCCCCATTCGCTCTTTCAGCAACCGGTAGTAAAATCATTCAGCTTTCAGAGCTAAAAGGTAAAAATATTGTTCTATATTTTTATCCTAAAGATAGTACCCCTGGATGTACACTGGAAGGTCAAGATTTTCGCGACAACATAGATAAATTCAACTCTCATAATTCTATTATTCTTGGCATATCTCGAGACAATTTATCTTCTCACGAAAAATTTAAACAACAGCAATGTTTCCCTTTTGATTTATTGTCTGATGAAGACGAAACGCTCTGTAACTTATTTGATGTTATAAAAGAAAAAAATATGTATGGGAAGAAAGTATTGGGAATTGAACGCTCAACTTTTTTGATTGACGAAAAGGGTGTGCTGTATAAGGAATGGCGCAAGGTGAAGGTAAAAAATCATGTAAATGATATACTCGAAGTTTTAGAACAACGTTGAATATGTACTAATTTATGTTCAAAAATCATCTATCATTTATGTAATCGAGAATTTAAGATATTGATTAGATTCATATGAATCTGTACGAGTAATTAAACTGACTTTTCGAAGGACTGATTACAAAAAATGACCAAGCCTGCTTTTATAAAACAACGTCATCATTTTCATGTGTCGGCCAAACATTGATTAAGGCTTTAACTAGAGTTGCTAATGGAATAGCAAAAAAAACACCTAAAAAACCCCATAACCCCCCAAAGACAAGAATCGCAACAATAATTGCGACCGGATGAAGGTTAACAGCTTCTGAAAAAAGTATTGGTACTAAAACATTGCCGTCTAAGAATTGAATCACACCATACGTAATCAATAACCATACAAAATCTGGTGTTACACCCCATTGAAAGTAGGCAACAAGAGTAATGGGGAGCGTAACCACAGCAGCGCCAATATAAGGAATCAACACAGACAAACCAACTATCAAAGCTAGCAGCGGTGCATAATTGAGATCAAATAATACAAAAGTAATATAGGAAGCGCTTCCAACAATGATAATCTCGTTAAATTTACCACGTACATAATTACCTATTTGCGCATCCATCTCGCTCCAGATCTCCTTTATTAATTGCCTTTCTTTTGGAAGAAAGCGACCCATCCAATTTATAATGAGGTGCTTATCTTTTAAAAAGAAAAAGATCATAAGTGGCACCAATACCAAATAAACAATCACTGTAATAATTGCAGGTATCGAAGCTACAGAAAACGAAAGCACATTTCCTCCAAGATCACTAAAACCTTGTCGAATTGTGATAATCAGCTGACTTATATAATCTGGCGAAATGAATTCGGGATATTCCCTTGGCAATTGCAATAATAAAGCCTGTCCATTACTGATCATATCAGGTACTTCCTGAAAAAACTGACTCAGCTGTTTTGATAATAGCGGCAACAATCCAAATAGAATAAAAAACATAAAGGTAATAAATAATAAGTAAACCAGATTAACCGCCCAAAACCGTGAAAATAATTTTCTTTGTAGTTTAATTACACTACCTTCAAGTAAATAAGAAATGACGAGCGCTGCAAGTAATGGTGCCAACATTTTACCCATCGTCAACAACACAACGATACTAATTCCCAGTAAGACAACTAATAAAGCAGCTTGAGGGTCAGTAAAATAACGCCGATACCATGAATTAATAAATTCAAACATCTTTCAAGTATAGTTTAATATTATATATATATCATAATGGTATCTTACCTAGACATAGAGTCTAAATAGTTATGTCTATAAAGCGTAATTGATAAACAAAGGACGCCTGAAACGAGCCACCATAAAAATACAACAGAATCATTAAAAAACATTAAGCAAATACAACTTTTTTTATATGTCTATGCAATATAGCTGTTGTGTCAATTACTATTTTTATTATAATTCAACGGCATAGCGTTTGGAGAGACATTATATGTTTGATAATTGCACTACAGTTGTTTACTTTTAGAAAATATACGCTGCAATGCAATTTTTTTATGAATCTGCTTAATATTAAAGTATCTAATGGACCAATCAGAGTTAACAAAGCATATAAAGTCATGGGGAGTAGAATTAGGCTTCCAACAAGTTGGTATTACAACGACTGAATTGATGGAAGATG
>CAJJDJ010000170.1 GCA_905182825.1 Thiotrichaceae bacterium UBA7359 | reverse complement strand
AATATTAAATGGTTGTTCTGATGACTTATCCCAAGTCGAACGAATTAAATCGCATGGCACCCTTAGGGTTGCGTTAATTGCATCTCCACCTTTATATTTCCCTGATGAGTCACTTATCAAAGGTTATGATTATGAAATAATATCCAACTATGCCCAATCTATTAGAACTAATCTAAACATCACTCGTGCGAATACAATCAGTGATATTATTACTCAGCTAAAACAAGGTAAAGTTCATATCGGCATTGCTGGTAATTCCCCTATTTCTACCGATGATAAAATACAAGGAACTTTACCATATGAGGAAGATGAATGGCATGTCATAGGAAATCGTAAAAATATATTACCTAAATCAATTCATAATATTAAACCTAGTACAGTAATAGTTGCCAAAGGTAGTACAGCTGCTTTAGTTATGTCTCAATTAAAGTTTAAGCATCCATCGCTTTTTTGGTTGGAATTACCTAATGCCAATAACCGAAAAGTACTTGAACAAGTCAACCTAAATAATTTTAAGCTCAGTGTAATTAATGCTAATGTTTATAAGTACTATCAGTACCTCTATCCTGAAATACAAATTGCTTTCACCTTAAAAGAAAACTACACCTCTCACTGGCTTACTTATAAAAATAGTGATGCCTCTCTTCCAAGTTCAATCAATGGTTTTATTGATCGATATAAAAAAAGTGGCCAACTAGAACAACATCATAATACTTATTATAGGCATCTGAATGTTTTTGATTATATTGACAGCATCTATTACTTAAGACGCATCAAAGAACGATTACCGCAATTTAGTCCTTACTTTAAGAAAGCTGCAATTGACAATGCTTTTGATGAACGTTTCCTAGCTGCTATAAGTTATCAGGAGTCTCATTGGAATGATAAGGCACGCTCACATACCGGCGTAAGAGGACTAATGATGTTAACTCTAAATACTGCTAAACGCGTAGGTGTTAAAGATCGATTGGATCCACAACAAAGTGTTATGGGTGGTGCAAAATATCTAAATATATTAAAAGCATCTTTGCCTGAAAGGATTCAGGAACCCGACCGTTCATGGATGACTCTCGCGGCATATAACTTGGGCTTCGGACACCTACAGGACGTCCGTATTCTCACAAAATCCCTAGGTGACAATCCTGATTTGTGGGTTGATGTTGAAAAGCACTTGCCTAAAAAAAGTCTAAAAAAATGGTATAAAGATACTAAATATGGCTATGCTCGAGGTCACGAACCTGTAGAGTTTGTAAGACGAATACGGCGTTATTACGATATATTACGTTTGTATCAACAAGAAGAAATTTTAGAAAAATTTGACAGGGATTTTGAGCTAGAAAAATTAAACCGGGGTTTAAAATTAGAAAAATTCTATATCACGTCACCAGTACTATGACTTAATCCTTCGTTACCGTCTTATAATTCCGACTATACTCAGTGACTAGTAATCCCGCTTCAGAAACTTGACTTTCTGATAATTTATTAAATACATGTTTTAATACTTCAGGAGCACCTATATTATTAACCGTAAATAACCAATCATAAGCACAAAAATAATCTTTTTCTATGCCTAATGCTATTGCATATTTTACAACCATTAAATATTGTGCTTTTTGAAATCTCTGTCTTACTAATTTTTTAAACCATGAACAGATAATTTCTTCATTTTGTGCACATCTAAGCCATCAACATCAAAACGACCTAAATGATACTGAGCCTTCATATATTCTGCCTCCGCAGCCATTCAATAATATTTAACTGCTGTTGATTAAAAATATTCTTTGATTACTTTTAAGCCCTGTGATGCTTCTAACCCATTAATATAGAAAAGTTCTATATTAAATTGCGCACATCCTTAGTCTTGTTTAGCTGCAAGCTGATACTACTTAAATCTTTCTTCATCGTCCTGCGGGAAGCCAATACCTACACAACACATTAGGCCTAGATTATATTGTGTCTTTCTATGTCCATATTCTGCGGCACATAAATACCATCTCAAGACTTCATAATCGCTTTTTAATACACCAATTCCTTCTGAACACATGAATGCTAGATTGTAGTGTTAAACAGCAAGTTCTTGTTAAGCTAATTTAAGGTACCGTTTAAGAATCTGCTTATAATTTTTTTCATACCAAACTTCCGCTGAGAACACCAATTTAAATTAGCATGAACGGTGACATTACCTTTTTCTGCTGATTTTTATAAATACCTAGCAGCCTACTCGTAATCTTCAGTAATCCCTGATCCTCTTAGGTATATTTGATCAAGACGCGATTGTGTCTTGCTTGAGCGATTTTCAGCAGTATTACCACACCAAAAGGTGGCTTACTTCGAGTTTAATTGAACTACAATAGCTTCTTCATAAAGTTCGCGCAATTGGAACTGAGCATCAATATCACCCATATTATCTTCTCTTATTAGTACAGCTAATTGAGCACGCATATAGTGAGTCTCTTCCTGAGAGTAAATTTAATTCAAAAGGCTTATTCTGCATTACTCTCTTCTGGATAGTGGAAAATTATTATAAAACTCGATATGTACGACTTCTGGTAGACTCTTGGGCATGATTAAAGAAACTAACCTGCACAGCTATAGTTTGCTCGATCCAGATATGATTATTCATGCGATAGAATCATTGGATTATATCTCTGATGGAAGAATCCTTGCACTCAATAGCTATGAAAACCGTGTTTACCAGGTCGGAATTGAAGATAAAGCACCGATAATTGCTAAGTTTTATCGCGCTGGTCGCTGGACTGATGACATGATTAGAGAAGAACATGCTTTTATGTTGGAATTAGTAGACGTAGAAATTCCAGTCGTCGCGCCTATAGCGATAGATAATGAGACCTTGTTTAAGTATGGAGATTATCGATTTTCTATCTATTCACGTTTTGGGGGTTATGCTCCAGAACTAGATAATCCGGATCATTTGTTACAATTAGGAAAGATTTTAGCTCAGATACATAATATTGGTGAAAATAACTCCTTTAAAAATAGGCCCAGTATAAACGTTGAAGACTTTGCTATAAAACCAATTCAGTACTTATTAGAAAATGACTTTATTCCTGATTATTTGGAAATAGCCTATTCAACACTTTGTGAAGATCTTATTATTAGAATCAAGCACTGCTATGAACAAACAGGCGTATACAAGACATTAAGGCTGCATGGTGATTGCCAT
>CAJJDJ010000169.1 GCA_905182825.1 Thiotrichaceae bacterium UBA7359 | reverse complement strand
ACGAAAATATTTTTCTGTTCTTGCCCTCGTCGAATTGTGCTAATCAAGTTTTTTTTTGAGCTATCATTGTAATTTTGGCTGACCCCAACGACTGGTATCCATTCGCCCAATTGACCTCTCGCGGTGGTTTCTACATTTTGTATATCAAATATTGCCAACTGATTTGGACTGACATAGGAGAGCTTAGACGATATCATTAGCGTGACATTGTCGCCTCGAAGTCTGGGTAAGACATAGAAGCCGGATTCCACGTCTCGATATTCCACACCATCCTGGACCACTACGCCACCGCCGGTGACGAATGCAGTTTGATTAGGAATTGGGACAGATTGACCCGTACTAATAAAGGTTGGCTCACCTTCCAATACTTGAACACGGAAAACATTTCTATCTTCCAGTCGCGATCGGTTTTTCAATTGGCGATAGCGAACGACATTATCCTCGCTGTCTTTAGCCTGTATGGTTGTGCCTCCATAATCCGCATCGGGTGATTTTATCGTGATATCTGTAGTGTTATAGCGCCCGGAAATCCCAGTTTTCCGAATATTGAGATTAACATCGACATCTTGTTTGACGCTAATCATTAAACTGCGCGGGGCATTATCAATCTGTGCAAGAACTTGCTTTATTTGTTTGAGGTTTGAAGGAGTAGTTTTAACGATTAATTTATTGTTTATCCCAGTTACGGCACCACCTTCAACAACTAATGGTTTGAGAATCAGAATGACATCTCCTATTTGTCTGTTTTGCATGGTTATGGTTTCGATTTTCATCGATTCCGCCATAAGGGCGGGGCTGTTAACGATGATAAATAACAGTGCAAGATGAATTCGTATTTTCAGATGAGGATCCTTCTAAAATTGGGGTCTGATTCTGACGTAGCCCACATACGATCAAACACTTTTAGCATATTCTTCGACCCGCGACGACCATTGAAGTTAACAGTTCCTGTGTATCGCTCCTCACTTTCTCGAAACAAGTATCCCACTTCATCAGCAATCAGCACCGCTTTACTAAATTTTATATATTGTGACGAAGGTTTACGTATTTCGATATAACTGCTTATTTTTCCTGCTAAATTAACGAGTTTATGTCCTCGGCGTATTATTAATGTTGGTTCAAAGGCGATAATACGAATATCGACATGTCGTCCTTTTAATGCCAATTGCCTGATTGCTTCCACAAACTCAGCTTGGTCATATACGAATGGGTCTAACTGATGAGAAATAATGGCTAGTTTCAATTTGCATTGTTTTACCAGTAATAATGCCGCATCCATATTTTCTTGGCGGGTCTCAACTCTGATAGCATCACTTGTGGATTCACCAAGGATGTATTCATCAAGTTTTTTCATTTTCGCTTCTTGCTTTAATATCCTTATTATTTTTTAGAACCAGCTTGGCTTGGTCTTCAGCATTTCCTGTATAATTTTGTGGGGTAAGTCCTTGTAATTGTTGTTTAACAATGTTGGGTAAATCAAGTTGTTGAATAAAGTTGTGCAGTGTTGCTTGATTAATATTTTGTCCACGAGTTAATTCTTTTAATTGTTCATAAGCATTATCAATACCATTACGACGCATTAACGTTTGTATTGGCTCAGCCAAAACCTCCCAGGACTGTTCCAGATCATCATTAATTGCCTCATAATTAATATCCAATTTTGATAAACCTTTAACACAAGAATCAAAAGCGATAAGACTATGAGCAATGCCCACACCCATATTTCTCAATACGGTTGAATCCGACAGGTCGCGTTGCCAACGGGAAATAGGCAACTTTTGTGCTAGGTGTTCAAAGATCCCATTTGCCAGCCCCAAATTACCTTCGGCATTTTCAAAATCTATAGGGTTGACCTTATGTGGCATGGTGGAAGAACCGATTTCACCTTCTTTTAATTTCAGCTTGAAATATCCTAGCGAGATATAACTCCAGATATCACGGCTTAAATCTATCAAGATAGTATTTATACGCGACAACACATGAAAATATTCTGCCATATAATCATGCGATTCGATTTGGGTAGTGTGTGGGTTCCAGTCTAACCCAAGTCCTTCGACAAATTCTTTTGATAGCGACATCCAATCCAGGTCAGGGTAGGCCGATAGATGCGCATTAAAATTACCAACAGCACCATTCATCTTGCCCAGTATTTCTATTTTTTCCAACTGTGATTGTTGCCGCAATAAACGATGTACATACACAGCAAATTCTTTACCCAGAGTTGTTGGTGAGGCCGTTTGGCCATGTGTTCTGCAGAGCATAGGTAAAGCAGCATGTGTATTTACCAATGCTTGTAGATGAGATATGAGATCTTGTAATTTTTCTTCTAGAATAGATTCGCGTGCTTCTTTTAGCATTAATGCATGACTCAGATTATTGATATCTTCGGAGGTACAGGCAAAGTGAATAAACTGGCTTGCTGCCTCAAGGGAAGCATCATTTTTAATCTTATCACGAAGGAAATACTCTACAGCCTTTACATCATGATTGGTCGTTTTTTCAATTTCTTTGATTGTTCCAGCATCTGCAACGGTAAAGTTATCTTTTATGCTGTCGAGCAAAGCAAGGGTAGCAGACGAAAAGTTTTCTAATTCAACAATCTCCGAGTGTTCTGCTAATGTCTTTAGCCATTCGATCTCGACCTGTACTCGAAATCGAAATAGTCCGTATTCACTAAATATCGATCTTAATGGATCAGTTTTGTTTTGATAACGACCATCTATCGGAGAGATGGCGGTTAATGCGGATAATTTCATAGTGACTCTTGTTAATTGATTATTATTTGAGATTATACATGGATTAGCACTTATTTGAGCCAGTTTTATCGTTCTAATCCGGCTTCAAACAGTCAGCTAGAGCGTGTCTGTACCTTTTATTTCTTTAAGTCTTCTTCAGAGTTCTTTATGAATTTATTTAAAATTAAATATTGACTGCTTGGTAGTACAAATATAAAAAGGCCAAATATTAAGTATATTGAGAGTAGCCCCCATAATTCATTTAAAGATTGGAAATAAAGCATGATTAATATTCCAATTAGCATCAACAAACTTGCCGGGATCATGGTTATTAAAATAGACTTTCTAGAATTGAATTGTTTCATTGCCAACATAAACAATCCCAGGAGAGATTGGAGGGCCAATATAAAATAAACTGGAATTAAATATACATATAACCATATCGCATCTGAATCTGAAGCAAGGGCAGCCGGCGAAATCAAACCAGAGCTCAGACTTATGTTAAAACTAAGGAGAAGGATTTGGGATTTTTTCATGGATAGCTTCGATTGCCTTGATGATCTTTTTCGGGAGTTTGAGATAAATACTCTCGATATTACTCCTAAGTTGTTTCATGGATGTGGCGCCAATGATATTACTGGTCAAAAATGGACGACTATTCACAAAAGCCAATGCCATTTGCGCTGGGTCCAGATCGTTTTCGTGTGCTAGTTTGACATAAGCTTCGGTTGCCACATCGGCCTGTAGGCTTGAATAACGACTGAAACGATCCCACAGCACTAGCCGTGTGCCTGCTGGTCTTGCGCCATTTAAAAATTTACCACTCAAGACGCCAAAGGCGAGCGGCGAGTATGCTAACAAACCTGTCTGTTCACGGTGGGCAAATTCTGAAAGACCAATTTCAAAGCTACGATTCAATAAATTATACGGATTCTGAATACTTATAATTCTGGGAAGGCCTTGTTCCTTAGACACACGAAGGTATTCAGCACAACCCCAAGGAGTTTCATTAGATATGCCAACCATTCTAATCTTACCGTCTTTAACCAAACCACCCAGCACATC
>CAJJDJ010000168.1 GCA_905182825.1 Thiotrichaceae bacterium UBA7359 | reverse complement strand
ATATTTCATAGTAATAATTGCAAGTATTTCAGTAGCGTTGCTCCCGTTTAGTTATCTTGCGACTTTCAGTCACTCCGTATGCCCCCCACAATTCTTTTGCAAGAGTATGTCCTTTTTCCCGTTCATCAATTGTCATGTGTGATTCAATTTCATCACGTAACTTTTCAGCTGGTTTATATCCTCCAGCAGCAACTATACCTATCCAGGCATACCCATGAACAAGGTCTTGCTTCACTTTAATACCAGCGTAATATAATTCACCCAAATGATATTGAGATACAATATATTTTTTCTGTGCTGCATCCAAAAACCACGCGATAGCATCTTCATTGTTCCGTGGGATACCCAAGTTCTCTTGGTACATGTTAAGCAGGTTCTTTTGAGAATTTAAAACACCTTGGTCTATAGCTTTTCGATACCATTTTATTGCCAGATTGTAATCTTGCTCTAGCCCGAGACCATTCTCATACATAACACCTAAATCATGCTGAGCACTCGGAGTTCCTTTTATTGCTGACTTGCGATACCATTTAGCAGCTTCTGTTAAATCTTTTTTGACGCCAAGTCCAACATGAAACATATAACCCAAATTAGCTTCGGCTTCTGCATTTCCTTGAACAGCGGCATTTCGAGACCATTTTAGTGCGAGCCAATAATCACGCTTAACGCCAAGACCAAGAATATACAACTGAGCTAACCTGATTTGAGATTCTGCTACACCGCTTTTTGCAGCCTTATTATACCAAGCTGCCGCTTGAATATAATCCTGTTCAACACCGAGTCCCTTATCGTAAATTAAACCAACATGGTTTTGGGCAATACTATTCCCCTTTTCAGCAAGAGAGATAAAACTTTTAAGTGCAGTGTTATATTCATGCGCATTTAATGCTTCAATCGCCATATCAAGACTTGATCTACCACAAGCAGTCAAGACTAAAACCAATAATAACAGAAGATTTTTTTTCATATTGTAGAATCAAATAATTATTTAAAATTGTAATTCATTTAATTTTTTAGCTTCAGGTGTGTCAGGATATTGATTTCGTAGTAATAATGCATAACTCGACATATCATCTGTCAAATTGAGCTCTTTAAAAATTCGAATACCTATCCATAGACTCTTTGCAGTATGTTTTGCATTTTCTTGGTATCGTTTAAAGTATTGATATGCTGATTTATATTCATTCTTATTGTAAGAAACATCAGCCATTTTAATTAATGCATGTGAAAAAAGAGGGTTTTTGTCTAAAGCTTTCTTAAAGTAGCTTTCCCCTACTTTTGGTTTATCATCAAAAAGACATGATCCCGCATTAGTTAATGCTATTTCAGGCGAGTCGTATAATGGATTGTTTGCAGCATTTAAAAAATGTGCTTCAGCTTCATCAAATCTACCATTACTACATAGCAACAAACCATAGTTATTATGAGTTGATGAATTAGTAGAATCAAAAGATATAGATTTTTTATAATTTCTCTCTGATTCAATCGGGTCGTCTAATCGCTGATAAAGTAAGCCCAAAACATTATACGTAGGAGCATAATCTGACTTGGCCAAAAGTGAACGTTCTAACGTTGTCAATGCGTTTTCGTAAGCACCCTGTTGCATATACTCAATACCAAGATGCATATTAGCAACGGCCACTTCATGAGCTTTGGCACCACGACTCTTTTGTGATTTATTTAAATCTCTTTCAGCTGAATTGTACGCTGCATTATTGACAGTTTGACCAACAGCGCTAAATAGAGCCATGGGACCGCAACCCAATAGAAACAGTGATATAAGAATTAGACTGAGAACACTAAAAAGATTCATGTTTTATAAGATAAACTAGCATTAAGTTGTTGGGCACATCCTAAGCGTAATATTAATACAATGGAAACATTCAGCACCTATAATCAAATATATTTGATTATAGGTGCTGAATCCAAGAGTTTATTCTGAGTATTTAAATTCGTATTTAGTCAAGATTTGTCCTGAACAAGATATTTAAATATATTAAAATTAACTGACGTGTAGAATCTCTTTATTTAGAATTAAATTCGAATAGGTCGTGGCTATAGATTTATTCAAGTTTTAATTAAAATAAATTTTATCAATAAGCATAAAGTCATCATCTAGATTATTTTCGTTTTATCATATTGATCTTACTAACTGGTACTGTATTCTATCTGCTTTTTCTAGTTCAACTTTCATATACTTATAAACAATATACGCTTAATGACTACTCCTATTTTCAATGAGAAATGTGAACTGAGAGCTGAAAAGATCAGTTACGAGATCAATGACAAATTAATTATTAACAAAATTTTTTTTTCTGTCACATCAGGTGCGATGTTATTTATCAAAGGTAATAATGGCAGCGGGAAAACAACCTTATTGCGTATTCTTTCAGGCTTGATGCCACCGGATGAAGGGCAGACGTTATGGAATAACCAGAGAATAGAAGAGGATCGTATTGAATTCAATCAACAACTCACTTATATAGGGCATAGTACAGGGGTCAAAGCTGAATTGAGTACTTTAGAGAATATCAACTTTTTTTCTAGCCTTTGCGGTTTGCCACAAAAAGAAAACTGTCAATCTGCGATAGAA
>CAJJDJ010000167.1 GCA_905182825.1 Thiotrichaceae bacterium UBA7359 | reverse complement strand
GTCTTCACAGGTCAATAAACTAAAAGAACTAGGAAATGATGCTGTGGTTTTAGTCGACGATCTTGGCGCGGAGTTGGATGTTGACTCCTCTAAGAAAATGCTAAACCTATTACTCGCTAATAATACTCAAACATTTATTTCGTCATTGAGCCGTCCAGATTGGATAGGACACGAAAACAGCAGTATGTTTCACGTGAAACACGGAAAGATTCAAAAAATGATAGAATAGATCAATTGTCAAAGAGAGAAAGTTATGTCTGAAGAAAATGTTTATGATTCGTCAAAAATTAAAGTTTTAAAAGGCCTAGAAGCTGTTAGAAAACGACCGGGAATGTATATCGGTGATACTGAAGACGGCACTGGCTTGCATCATATGGTTTTTGAGGTGGTGGACAATAGTATTGATGAGGCATTAGCTGGCCATTGTGACCAGATAAAGATAATCATACATTCTAATGAGTCAATTTCTGTTACCGACAACGGGCGAGGAATTCCTGTTGGTGTTCATGACGAGGGTGTTTCAGCAACGGAAGTTATTATGACAACATTGCATTCAGGTGGTAAGTTTGATGATAACTCTTATAAAGTTTCCGGAGGTCTTCATGGTGTTGGTGTTTCTGTCGTAAACGCACTTTCAGATGAGTTGGATTTAAGAATATTTAGAGAAGGGTTCATTCACCGACAGGCTTATCGTAATGGAGATCCTGTCGCACCATTAGTAAAAGGTGAAGCCTCAGATAAAACGGGGACAGAAATAACTTTTTTGCCAAGCATTGCCATTTTTAAACATTTAGAGTTTCACTACGATATTCTAGCTAAACGTTTACGCGAACTTTCTTTTCTTAATTCGGGAGTACGTATTGAGCTGCTCGATGAGCGAAGTGGAAAAACAGATTTGTTTGAATATAAGGGAGGAATAAGTGCTTTTGTTAAACACCTGAATCGAAATAAAACACCTTTGCATGAGACTGTCATAGATATAGAGACTTATAAAGAAGAGGTTTCTGTTGAGTTGGCAATGCAATGGAATGATTCATACCAAGAAAATATATTTTGTTTTACTAATAATATTCCACAAAAAGATGGAGGAACGCACCTGTCTGGTTTTAGAGGAGCATTAACACGAAGCTTCAATCAGTATATGGATAAACAAGGAATAGCAGCTAAAGCTAAGATTACTGTTACGGGGGAAGATGTCAGAGAGGGCTTAACAGCCGTGTTATCAATAAAGCTCCCAGACCCAAAATTTTCTTCTCAAACTAAAGATAAGCTAGTTTCGAGCGAAGTTAAATCAGCGGTTGAGTCGTGCGTAGCTGAAAAAATACATGAGTTTTTATTAGAAAAGCCCTCCGAGGCAAAATCTATAAGCTCTAAAGTTGTTGAAGCAGCGAGTGCACGTGAGGCAGCACGTAAGGCACGTGAGTTAACGCGCAGAAAAACAGCTTTAGACATCGCTGGGTTGCCAGGGAAACTCGCGGACTGTCAAGAAAAAGACCCTGCGTTGTCTGAGCTTTTTCTCGTGGAGGGCGACTCTGCTGGCGGGTCAGCAAAACAAGGCCGTGATCGAAAAAATCAAGCGATATTACCGTTAAAAGGTAAAATATTGAATGTTGAAAAGGCGCGTTTCGATAAAATGTTATCGTCTGTTGAGGTTGGAACGCTTATAACGGCATTGGGGTGTGGTATAGGCCGTGATGAATTCGATCCTGATAAATTGAGATATCATCGTATCATAATCATGACCGATGCTGATGTAGATGGGGCACATATTCGTACTTTGTTGCTTACTTTTTTTTACCGGCAAATGCTTGAGCTAATAGAGCGGGGTCATATATATATTGCACAGCCACCACTTTACAAAGTAAAAAAAGGAAAACAAGAACGTTATCTAAAAGATGAGGCTGACCGTGAGGCGTATTTGTTAGAAATGGCGTTAGAAAATAGTCAACTTTTTGTGAAAGAAGGACAGGCTCCAATAGAAAATCAGTCTCTTAAAGACATGGTTGACTGTTATATAACGATGAATCGCTCCTATAATAGGCTTTGTAAGCGTTATCATCCAACAATTGTTGATTCTGTGCGCTATATGAAATTAATGACGGAGAAGGACTGTAAAAAT
>CAJJDJ010000166.1 GCA_905182825.1 Thiotrichaceae bacterium UBA7359 | reverse complement strand
CATGAATTATCCGAACATATGAATGACCAAGGTATCACGTGATCAATCGAGATCGCACCAATATGAATTTCATAGTTTGAAATAAAAAATCTTCTTCTTGGGTTTTCAATGTCAAGCAATCCTTAGTATTTCTTAAAGCTTTTCTTTTTTACATTATCTCGGTCAGTACCGCGCACTTTCTGACTAATACGAGGAACCGCGTTTACTGAATCAGCTTAAATATTGCTTATAAATATAACTTGGGCATGACCATAAAACCAACTGCTATCTCATTTGTAAATATTTTCAAGTTCTGATAATTCATCAAGTGTCATGAAAAACAGTTAATAACTAACAAAATAGATAATCCAAGTAGAGGAACCAAGGTGAGGACTGTCCCTAAAACTCTTAGAAATAACATTTCCTTCATGAAACCAAAAGAAATTCCATGAATTAATCGTCCAATTAAAAAAGTTGAGCCGTAATAGTGTAAAACGTTGGCTTGAAATCCATTAGTTTCGGCTATTAACATAATTATAAGAAATATAGGCGCGTATTCAGTAAGGTTTCCATGAGCTCGGATTGCTCTTTGTAGGCCTTCTTCGTTATTATTTCCAAAAGAAAACCATTTAAAGGCCGGATTACCTCTTAGGGCAATAACTCTAAAGGACAATATCACGAGCCAAACAGCTAAAAATGATGCATAAATTCCGACTAACATAATTATATATTCCTAAATTGATTAATTATTTTATATAAAAAAATATTGAGGACTAATTTATTTTCTTGATTTCATTTTAATCATCATGGAAACTTGTATCCATGTATATCAAATATCATTAATGCTTCATAAAACATAAATACTGCATTAATTTCAAAAATAATAAATTAAATAAGAGAGAAAATATATATTAGCACTATTATTGGCAATCATTTTGAGTTCGAACTAGAATTCAACATTAGATCAGAGTAACTCACATCGGGTAGGATATGGAAATGGCCAAAGGTATTATCAAACGTTACGATTTTCGCAAAGGTTTCGGTTTTATTGCCGACGATAAAAACGGCGAAGATTTCTTTTTTCACAGGAGTGAATGGAAAGGCGATGGTCCTATCCGCCAAGGTTTAGCCGTTAAATTTATCATCAAGGATTCAGACAAAGGCCCTCAGGCGGAGTCTGTTATTCCTTTAAATGGTGATAGTGGCAAACGTTCTAGCAATAACAAACCTGCATCTCTAGAAGATCGTATAGCATCAGTAGAACGTTCTGTAAGAACTTGGAGAGTTTTAAGCTTTTTAGCATTTGCTGGTATTATTGCTCTAGTGGTTGAGAAACTCGTACTATAATCATTAATTGATTTACATTGATTATTAGACGCCGAAAGGTCCAAAAACTATTACCAGATATAGCAAAAAAATGTGAACCATTAGTCAATTTCTAACGTTTTATGGTAAATTACTTAGATGAATCGATGAACTTTACAAAATGCTATCTTTAGATCAACTGGAAAATATATAGTTACCCTCGTAATAGCCAATTATTTTAGAGAAAATGGAAAATAAAACAGTGACCGTAAATGACGAAAAAAAAATATTACTATCCAGTGAGCAGACGGATAGTAAAGGGCTACTACATGTAGTTGGTTGGTTTGGAGTGTTCATCTCTGTTCCATTTTTTTTATGTGTACCGCTCGGATTTACCGATCTAGTACCATCCATGATCGATGTATTCGGTCTCGTTGGACTTCGCGTTCCGGCGGGAATCACGATCGCTGGGCTATTGACAGCCGCTATCGGATTCCATCGGGATTAGAGGGGTGTATCCGGGCCTTTATCCGGACAAATATAAATTGTTAAGTAAGGAGATTAATATGTTCAAACTATCAGATGTTTTCATTTTACTCGCAGTTGCGGTGTCTTTTGCAGTTTCAGGACTCCTCTGGTTCGAGGGTGAATTAATGGCAGGACTGTTCACCGCGATATGGGTGCCTTCCATCCTTGCCTTTGGTATCTACTTCAAATTGTCAAGCCTCAATGCTAGAGGGATACAATCATGATTGCTGAAAATTTAATCATTTATGCTGTTTGTGTGTTCATATTAATGATCATAGGTCTCGTGCTGACGTTCTTAGAGTTTCGTTACGGTGAACCAAAGCAGCAACAGAAGCAGAATTCTACAGAGTCATCCCATAACGGGGACGAACTCACCCCCTAAGCTTCGCTGAATACGGACGCAGGTTCATTAAGTCATATTTTAATACCCTGCAAAAGATATTAATTACTTTCCTTGATATTTTATTACCAGGGGAAGTATATAACTATTCTTACCTGATTAATTTCTAGAAACAAACTGCTTTACAGTCTGGTCGTGAAACATGTTCGTGGAAATCATTCATGCCGCCAATGATGCATTCGTCTAATAGCATATCTTTTGTGATGCCCCGTACTTCGACACAGGGTTTACAGACAATGAGCTCAGCATTTGAATTAGAAAAGACTTCTTCAAACTTTTGCGGCGGACCAAAAGGGACCATTTTGAGATGCGCTCCTTTTATAGCCACTGTAACAGCATCATGAAACAGCATGATCATTATCGTATCACCCGCCTGCAAAGCAGACGCTGCAAAAATAAAAGGCAAGGATGCTCGAGTAGTATCAGTTGGACCCCATGTTGTAGATATTGCATAGTGCATATTGATCACCTTCTATTGATTATTTCAGAATTAATATTATCTAACACGACTTCATTATCATGAAGTACCTAGATATATACACTGTTTTACAATCATAAGAAATATAATTTATTATACTCATCAACTCTAATATCTAATTTCACCGATTAGCTATCAATAAAGTAAATTGGTATACAGATTTAGATTGATGTTAGCTGTTCAAATTTGTCAGAATGGAATATTAGTCCTATTCATTCATACCCACTCGCATGATCTGCATAAGAGTTATAGCTATATAGATTTATTTATGAAAGGCATTGTTATTTATAAAAAATTTATTTATTGTTTAGAAGCATTCTAGTTCTGGAGCCTAACTAAGCTATTTTTAATATTGAATTGTTGTGATTATAAAATTAAACCGTATATAGAAATAGTATGAGAATTTATATATTAATATCAAATAACGCTAATTAGTAAACGTTTAATAAATGAATAAAACACAAATATCTATAGATGCTAGAAATATTTTTTTGTCTGAATATAAGGCTGTTTTAAGTACTCATTCTGTTGATGTTATCGGTTATCCTTTTGGCTCCATTGTTCCTTATTGTCTTAATAAAATAGGCTTACCGATCATCTTGATCAGTAAGATTGCACAACACACAAAAAACATTAATTCTAATGCAAAAGTTTCTTTGATCGTTGTAGAAGGTGGTGCCGATGACTCACAAACGGTTGGCCGTGTTACATTTCTTGGAGATGCTGAATTAGTAGGGAAAAAAGATAATTATAGCGCTGAAAGGTATTATAATTATTTTCCACAATCTCGTGATTATCATAAAACACATGACTTTGATTTTTATATCATCAAACCAGTACGTATCAGATTTATCAAAGGTTTTGGCCAAATTTATTGGATTGAAAAAAATAATTTTCAATTAGCTAATCCATTTATTTTTGAAGAAGAGCAGAAGATGCTAAACCATATGAACATAGATCATATTGATACTATTAGACATTATTGCGATGTCTATAATATAAATTACAAAACTCCAGAGCTCCCCGAGATGGTCGGTATCGATAGCGAAGGTTTTAATCTTCGGATTAGTCATAAAATACATCGCATAAACTTTATAGAACCAGTGACTACAGTAGATGCAGTTCGAAAAGCATTGGTTGAAATGGCAAAAAAAATATAGGTTACGACGAAGAAATAAATGCCAACAGAACATGCAATTTCATTTCACTGTGGCCTAACTAACTCCACTTAAAGACCTACACATTTTCCCTGAACCATTGAAGAATATGAAGTTGCAACTGTTGAGGTGAGGATAAAACGTTGATCCTCTAAATTCAAAACAAAATGCATATAACTATCTTTAGACAGTTTTAACGAAGAGATCATATCCGAAGTAGATTTATAATTATCAAGAATATGTTCTCCAAAGCCTTGATCATCAATGAATAGAGAAGTCTGTAGATTTTGAATAGTAACCAGTAATTTTCCACCATCAAAAGTACTGATCCTATCTCCACGTATTAACTGATACCCTTGCTCAAAAGCACACCCATATTCTTTTTTTCCTTGTGTATAACCAAACAATGAATGGGTTAACAGGAATATAAAGATTATTTTTTTGAACACCATACCCATATCCTTATACAAAATAATTTTTGGATGAATTTAATCTTTTCACGGAATGAAATCATAGAAGCAATTTTATTATTACATTAAATTTTAGATTTACTTCTAACAAACCTTAACCATGAACTTTTTATGAGAGTTTCGAAATTAATTTTTAGATATATTCTCAATTTCAAACATTACTTCATTTCGTCTCATGAAAGGAAGTGTCCATGGTGGATTGTAGAAAGCATATGTTGGCAAACCGAATGTTTTAATATGGTTTTCTTTTATATACTTCATCAACAATTTTTCATGCTGTTCAATATTTTCATTGGAATTCCATCCTGAAAATTTAGTAACAACATACCTTTTTTTCGGAACTTGATTAATCATCACACTGACATTATTAGGCTTAGGGAGTGTATGCATTTGATACTTCGAAGGCATTACAAAGCTTATCTTCCAAATTCCATTTTGTGATTGTTGTTGCACCGGTGCGGTCATGGCGATTTTTTCATTACTTATATGCTCCGCTGACGCAGTCATCGTGATTTTTTGTTGAATCGTATTATTACCAAAAATGTAATCTGCTAATATCCTGAAGCCTTTACCAATCGCCTCATCACGCTCACCTTGCACTTTAACTTCAGCAGTAATCATGGGGATATATTCTCTTATATCAAAATCTTGCTCTGATTTTATTACTTGATAGTTTGGTTGTTCCACATTACTCATTAAGGGCCCCACCATTAAACAAGTTAATAAAACGATTGAAAGAATAGATAAAATAATTACCCATTTTATCTTCATCATTCATCTACCTCACAGCTTACTGATTTTAGCATTTTTATATTTTCACTATCTAAATCTTCAGAATTGGTAAGAACTCAAGTAACATAATAAGTCTCAGCATCATGTTTCTTATTCCTGTTTTGCAACTATCTGACAATGCTTAAGGCGTTTAAAACGCCAATCTGCGAATACTTGATAGATGATGTTTGCGATTTGTCGGATAGCTGGTAAAGACGTCATATAAGCTAGAACTTTCCAATACTGTAATTTTTTCCATATTAAAATGAAGGCATCCACACCAATATGAAGTCTGCCATTTTCATCTATAGCATGGAGCAGTTTTAGACCTTCGGAAGCACTGATGTTATGCTTCTTTAAATCATCCGCTGAATTTGTAATATCCTTCCACTCAAACACATAGTTCGGCGCAATCTTTCGATAATAGTTAATTTCCTTAGAACATAAGCTGCATTTTCCATCATAGAATACTGTTATCATAATTCTTTTTTCACTTTTATTTTTTTACATTTTTTTGAACAATATTTCACTTCAGTCCAAATCTTTTCCCATTTTTTTCGCCATACAAATGGACGACCACAAGAGCAACATAATTTAGAAGGGAAATTAGCTTTTTTGATCATACAGTGAACTCAGAAATCGTTTACTGTCTTGTTCGATTGCTGATTTTTTATCATTATCCATGCGATCATAAGTTTTATACATCATGCCGATACGGTAATTAGATGAGAGTTTATCACGGTTACGAGCAAGAAAATCCCAATAGAGATAATTGAATGGACATGCATCAATACCATTCTTCTGACTTACTTTGTATTTACACTTTTTACAGTAGTCCGACATTTTATTAATATAATTCCCACCAGAAGCATAAGGTTTGTTAGCTAGGTACCCACCATCCGCAAAAAGGATCATGCCAGAAACATTGGGAAGTTCGACCCATTCATAGGCATCGGCATATACAATTAGAAACCATTCATTAACATAAGTGGGGTTAATGCCACTGATAAGTGCAAAATTTCCTAACACCATAAGACGTTGAATATGATGTGCGTAAGCATTCTTTCTTGTTTCCTTCACACAATTATGCAGGCAGTTCATTTTCGTTTTAGCCGTCCAATAAAGATCTGGAAGCTTTCTCTTAGCATCAAAGAAGTTTTGCTTAGCGTATTCGGGCATTTTTAGCCAGTAGATACCACGCATATATTCTCGCCAACCGATTATCTGACGAATAAATCCTTCCACAGCATTAAGCGGCGCTTTTTTTTCATTATAAGCTTGCTCAGCAGCTTTCACGCATTCAAGGGGTAGCAATAAACCACAATTCAAATAAAAGCTGATATGAGAATGATACATCCATGGTTCATTTTCGATCATAGCGTCTTGATAATCACCAAATTGTGATAGTCGTTGTTCGATAAATTGTTGGAGCGCTGCCAATGCTTGATCCCGCGTGACAGCAAAATGAAAAGGCTCAAGGTCACCGAAGTGATCGCTAAATTGTTCAGCCACTAGACGCAGAACATCCTGTGTTATAATGTCAGGCTTTGAGTGATACGTTTCGGGAATAACGAGTTTATTTTTTGGCGGTTTGCGATTTTCAGAGTCATAATTCCATTGTCCTCCCTCTGGCTCGTCACCATTCATCAAGAGAGAGTGTTTCTTGCGCATTTCTCTATAAAAATATTCCATACGCAGTTGCTTTCGACCTTCTGCCCAAGTTGAAAATTCATCAAGATTGCATAAAAATCGATCATCTAAACGGACTTCGACAGGAATACCAAATCTTTTTTCCCAAGACTGCACATCTTGCAAGACACGATATTCACTAGGAGATGTGACGATGATTTGTTCAATAACATTTGCTTTTATCGCACGCTCCACTTCCCCGCTAAAGGAACACGTATTATTTTCATCATCTAACTTTATATACCTGACCTGATAACCTTCCGTTTCTAATTCTTCGGCAAAATGTCGCATTGTCGAAAATAAAAACGCAATCTTCTTTTTGTGATGTTTAACGTATGTCGCTTCTTCCATCAACTCGCATATCATAACGAAATCGTTAGATTTATCGCAGTCTTTTAGACTTGAAATATCCTGTGAAAGTTGATCTCCGAAAATAAGGCGCAACGATTTCATAAAAGCAGATCGCCTTGCTTACTATTAGCTTTATCTAAAATGTTAATACTCCAGTTATTATTTTCTTAATATAATTTTTATTTAAGACCTAGATTTGTAATGTAGAAATTTTGATTTCCACACGAAAATAAATATTATTTTTCTCCATTCACTTATTGGCTTTATCAATCTACCCTCATGAAGTTCTCTTGCAATAAATGTCAAACTCCATGCGCATCATAATTCAAATAAGCATATTCGTTTATTTTTAGAATATTAAAAATTATATATTCAATTCTAGTATTCTTATCAACTGATTTATTATGCACATCGCTAGATTGACTTGGGATGCAGAAGCTCAATAAATATTATTAATTGATTTGAATTTCTGTAGAAAAGATTAATAATCATTATTTTTTTTGATGCATCTATTAAACTTCTATAGAGAGATAGATTTAGTCTCGATTTAAAATATATGAATTTTATAAAATGTGGGTTTAATTCAAAAAACTCATTTATTGAGCACTACATTATCGATTACAATAATGAACTAATTCATAAATCCAACAAAAATGGTGTGCAAGCTAAATTTTTGAATAAAAAATATAGCCTATACAAATATGCTAGTTTAATCTTTTATATTGAGTCTTTTATCCAGTTTTTCATCGACTAAATCAACTCTCTCAGCCTTTCGGATACCCATATGTAGAATGCCACCACAAAAGCTAACCACCTGGTCGCTATTAAGAAACTTTTCTTCATCTTCTTTTGTTGCTTTTCGTGCGGCTTTAAAATCGATCAGATAATTTGCTTCTTTATCAGGAAGATCTACAACATCGCCTTTACGAATCTTAACTCCAGATTCCACATAAAAGCCTCTCATCGCAATAATCTTCATTTCAAAACTCCAAATTAGAATAGGACAAGTTTACATCCAATCAAAGATTCTTCAACAAAAAATATAATTATGAGCAGTTGGTTATTGAGAACTTTGTTACTCATTATGACTCTGACGATACTACATAGTATAATAATTTAGCTGTGTTTAGATACTAAATGTGAAAATATAAAAAATGAATAATAATAAAATAATAATTTTGCCATTCCTGTTGATACCATTGTTTTTTATCGGTGCTTGTGAAAAGCAAAATAGAATGAATGCTACTAATTCAAGCAGGATCCCATATGGAGCCAATGACCATGATAAAAAATTCGGCAACTATATTATACATATCAATGCTTTGACTACAGATCAACTACCTCCTGAAATTGCTCGTGGATACAAGATATCTCGCAGCAAGAACCGGGGCATGCTCAATGTCTCAGTCCGTGAAAGACAAGAACAGATGGAAGTACCTGTTACTGCTTCAATTAGCGTCATGGCTAAGAACTTGAGCAGTCAGTTGAAGAGTATTGCATTAAGAGAGGTAAGAGAGGTTGACTCTGCTGCGATTTATTATATCGGTGAACTTTCAGTTGGGAATGAAGAAACTCTAATTTTTGATATAGATGTAAAACCTGTCGGCTCGAGAGAAACTTTTCTAGTTTCTTATAGACAAAAATTTTTTACTAGTTATTGATTATTCTTAATTTTGCGCTTTGTCTTAACTCGATCTACAGCCTTTTTAATTTCATCCCGTTTCTTCTTTAGTGCTGATTCACTATTCACAATTAAGTGTTTGTTACGTTTATCTAGTCTTTGCTTTTCTATTCGTTCTTGCTTATCGAGATAACGTTGTTTATTTTCATTTGCTTGCGATTTTCTTCTTCCATCATCCAAAATACGATTTTTTATTTGTCGATACTCATCAACTAAATTAATATGACTCGGACAGACATAAGAACAACAACCGCACTCTATACAATCAAATAAATTATAATCTAGCAGGCGGTCGAAATTGCTTTTTTTACTATGCCAATATAGCTGTTGAGGTTGCAGTTTTACAGGACAGACTGAAGCACATTCATCGCAGCGAATACAAGATGATTCTTCCGTTTTTGATTTATTAAATTGTGAATCGGCGGCCAATAAACAGTTCGTGATTTTAATAACAGGGGCATCATCATCAAATAATCGAATCCCCATCATCGGGCCACCCATAATCAAGTATTCGTATTGATCATTATAACCACCGCATTGTTCAATAACTTCGCTAATGGATGTCCCTAGTAAAACTTCAAGATTTTGAGGTTGATTTATTCCGGGGCCCGTTATTGTCACAATGCGACTAACCAACGGTTCATCATCAATGATTGCTTTTTTAACTGCGACAGCAATACTTATGTTAATAGAAACAATACCCATATCAATCAGCGAGAATTCTGCACCTAGTTCAACACCTGTTATTGATTTGGTAAGTTGTTTTTCTCCACCAGCTGGATAAAGACTAGATATCAACCTTAATTTAATGTTTATTTTTGTATTAGTATCTAAGGCTTCTTGTAATGCGTTTATTGCTGCAGTTTTATCATTTTGTATTGCGATAACACATTCGTCTGATTGTAAAGCGTACATGAGTATTTCTGCACCAGTAATGATTTCTTTTGTATAAGATCGCATCAATATCTCATCACAACTAATATAGGGCTCACATTCCGCTGCATTTAAAATCAACAAGTTAATATTCGAATTGAGATCTAATTCAATAACTCCTGCTTTAAGTATTTTTTGTTGAATTTTATCCCTACTCAAAAC
>CAJJDJ010000165.1 GCA_905182825.1 Thiotrichaceae bacterium UBA7359 | reverse complement strand
CTTGAAGCTAAAGTCCATATGGTTACGGGTGCTGTTAGTGCTGCACAGAATATAGTGAAGTGCGTGCGTCGATGTGGTTTAGATGTAGATGATATTATCTTGGAACAATTAGCTTCAAGTTATTCAGTCTTGACCGAAGATGAAAAAGATCTTGGTGTCTGCATGATTGATATCGGTGGTGGCACAACTGATATAGCTGTTTTTACTGATGGTGCAATCCATCATACTGCTGTTATCCCCATAGCCGGTGATCAAGTTACCAATGATATTGCTGTTGCATTACGAACGCCGACACAACATGCGGAAGATATAAAAGTTCAATATGCTTGCGCACTTACAAAATTGGCTAATCATGATGAGAGTATAGATGTGCCTAGCGTCGGTGATCGTCCATCTCGTCGACTTGCAAGACAAACATTGTCGGAGGTTGTACAACCACGATACGAAGAATTATTTACTTTAGTCCAGGCTGAATTAAGACGAAGCGGCTATGAAGGATTGGTCGCAGCCGGGATTGTTTTGACTGGAGGGAGTTCAAAGATGGAGGGGGCGATCGAATTAGCAGAAGAAATATTTCATATGCCAGTTCGTATTGGTATTCCGCAGTATGTTTCAGGTCTATCAGATGTTGTTAAAAGTCCAATTTATGCAACGGGTGTTGGCTTACTAATCTTTGGAAAAGGGCAGAGTCAAGATGGTAATAGGCAGGTTGATATCAACAGTGGTGTTAAAGGTATTTTTGAGAGAATGAAGAGTTGGTTTCAAGGCAATTTTTAATTAATAACTAAATATAATGTAGGAGGTTACACAATGTTTGAATTAGTCGATGCAACTAATCAGGCGGCTGTTATAAAAGTGATAGGTGTCGGTGGTGGTGGTGGTAATGCTTTACAACATATGCTTGGTGCTAACATTGAAGGCGTAGAATTTATTTGTGCTAATACTGATTCACAAGCACTTAGAAATTCAAATGCAAAAACTGTTTTGCAACTGGGTACAAACATGACTAAAGGGTTGGGAGCAGGTGCAGACCCAGAAGTTGGACGGCAAGCAGCCTTAGAAGATCGTGATCGCTTAATGGATGTTCTCGAAGGCTCGGATATGATTTTTATTACAGCAGGCATGGGTGGCGGTACTGGTACTGGCGCAGCACCAATAGTTGCTCAGGTTGCAAAAGAAATGGGTATTTTGACTGTAGCAGTTGTAACACGACCGTTTTCATTTGAGGGTAAAAAACGTGCCGGAATTGCAGATGAAGGTATTGTTGAGCTAAGTCAGTTTGTGGACTCACTAATTACTATACCAAATGAAAAATTACTGAGTGTTCTCGGTCGAGATGTTAGCTTACTAAATGCTTTTGGCGCGGCAAATGATGTCTTGCTTGGTGCTGTGCAAGGTATTGCACAATTGATAACATGCCCTGGTTTGATTAATGTAGATTTTGCAGACGTTAGAACAGTAATGTCTGAGATGGGCATGGCTATGATGGGATCTGGAAAGGCACAAGGAGAAGAACGAGCAAAAGTTGCGGCAGAGGCGGCGATATCTAGTCCTTTGTTAGAAGATGTGAATTTGTCAGGTGCGAGAGGTATTCTGGTTAATATTACAGCAGGTATGGACTTATCCATTGGTGAATTTGATGAGGTCGGTAGAACAGTCAAGGAGTTTGCTTCTGATAATGCAACAGTTGTAGTTGGTACTGTTATTGATCCTGAGATGTCTGGTGATATTCGAGTTACAATAGTAGCTACTGGACTCGGAAATATAATCAAGGAAGACGCAAAACGCATAAAATTGGTACAAGAAAATGCATTAGGTGTTGATTACAAAGATTTTGAACGACCAACTGTTATGCGAAATCAAGCACCAGAAGTACCAGAAACAGCAGAAACCTCAGATGAGGTGGCGCCGTCCGATACAGAGTATCTTGATATACCTGCATTTTTGAGGAGACAAGCAGACTAAATTTAGCCTTTACGTGGTACAATAAAATCCAGAATAGTGGGATTCTGGACAATATTTCTTTGTCTAAAATTACATTCACTTATAATAGAGAGATATAATCAACAATAGCCTCAATTAGAGAGTGAGTTTGAAATAGTTAAATGATAAAACAACGGACATTAAAAAACGTAATTCGAGCTACCGGGGTAGGACTACACACAGGTAAAAAAGTATTTTTAACCTTAAGACCCGCAGCTGCAAACAAAGGTATAAATTTCCGTCGTGTCGACTTAGACCCGCCTATTGAAATTCCCGCTAATCCAGAATTTGTTGGAGATACGAGCCTTTCAACCACACTCGTGAAAAATAATGTGCGAATTTCAACGGTTGAACATTTACTTTCCGCCTTGGCAGGGTTTGGAATTGATAATGCATATATTGACCTTAGCGCCGATGAAGTTCCAATAATGGATGGCAGTGCTGGACCCTTTGTGTTTTTAATTCAATCTGCTGGTATCAAAGAACAGAATACAGCAAAAAAATTCTTGAAAATAAAAAGCAAGGTCCGTGTTGAACAGGAAGGGAAGTGGGCAATGTTTGAACCATTCGATGGTTTTAAGGTAGGCTTTACAATAGAGTTTGACCACCCAGCTTTTAATGATAAAAATTGTCAGGCGGAAATAGATTTTTCTACGACTTCTTTTGTAAAGGAAGTTAGTCGTGCCCGAACTTTTGGTTTTATGCGTGATGTTGAGTTCTTACGCGAAAATAATTTGGCCCTAGGAGGCAATCTGGATAATGCTGTTCTTGTTGATGATTATAGAGTCATTAATGAGGATGGTTTAAGGTATGAAGATGAATGTGTAAAACACAAAATACTAGATGCTATAGGTGATTTATATTTATTAGGGCATAGTCTTATTGGGTCTTTTAAAGGCTTTAAATCAGGTCATGCGTTGAATAATGCATTATTACGTGAATTATTGGTTAATAAGGATTGTTGGGAGTTGGTAACCTTTGAAGACGAGCATAAAGCGCCAATTTCTTTTATGCAGCCAATACCTGCAAATTAATTTTATTTGAGATTATTTCTAGAGATATTTAAAAAACATTTTCGAAGTTCAGGGTCGTCAAAACTGTTAGCGACATCACTTAGGAATTTAGCTGAATTATTCGATAAATAGATAGGTTTTCTGATTGAAGTGAAATTGTCATATTCCAATTTTTTAACCTTAATTCGAACTGTTTTAATAGAGGTTAAATTTAGTTGGTTATTAAAAGCATCAATGATAACTGGAGTACAATAACGAAGCCGGGTTGCCCAGGCCGAAGAGCTAACTAGTAAAACTGCAATATCTGCGTTTATATTAGCTAGTTCAAATTTGTCTTTTAAGGAAGGGTCAAGTAATTTTTTTAAACTGCAATCAATTTCTTGGATAGAGTTTGCTCTTTTATATAAAGCAGCAAATGGATGATGAACATCATTTAATAAGTTACTGATTGGCAGAGTTTTGTTTTTATTGCTCATTTATATGATGAATTATAGATTTAAATTTGACACAAATATATGCAATTATTTTTAATATCAGCAACAAGAAAAAAGATACTGTCCATCACACTAGGGACAGTATCTTTGTGTATTTATCTTGTCTTGAGTTTAGTTTGTAGTTTATTGGTTTTTTATGCTGGGAGTCAATATTCTCTGGATTTGACGCGTGAATCGATAAAAGAAATGTACACTCAAGTAGCACCTGTCTGGAATCAAGAACTATTAATTCAACAAAATACACTCAGTCGAGTACAAGATGACGCATTAAACAATCTTGATGCCCTTGCGACTAGGTTAAGTAAACTACAAGCTCATGTTATGCGTTTGGATGCTCTTGGGTCGCGTTTAGCAAGTATGGCAGATATCAATGAGATAGATTTTGATGTTGAATCTATTCCTGGGTTAGGTGGCCCTAAACCTATTAATGACCGTAGTTCTATGAAGGTCAATGATTTTCTTAGTGCGTTGGAAGCGTTAGATATTAAAGTACAGGATCGTTCGGAAAAATTAGCCGCGATGGAATCAATGTTGATTGATAGGACATTGCAGGACCAAACGGTTCCAGCCGGACGACCTACAACAAATGGCTGGATATCCTCATTGTTTGGAGAGAGAGCAGACCCTATTACTGGTAAAATAGTATTTCATGATGGAATTGATTATGCGGGCAAGCCCGGTTCTCCACTACTAGCAGTTGCGTCTGGAATTATAACGTGGTCAGGAATTCGTTATGGTTATGGTAATTTGATAGAAATAAATCACGGGAATGGTTATCACACACGTTATGCTCATAATAAAGAAAATATTGTTTTTGTTGGGCAAAAGGTTGATAAAGGACAGGTGATTGGTCTTATGGGTTCTACAGGAAGGTCTACCGGGACACATGTTCATTTTGAAGTGATTCATAATGGAAAAGCTGTAAACCCTCAAAAGTATAATTCACTCAATTAAATTTATTTCTAAGTCACCGTTAAAACTCGATTATAAATAATCTTTCCTAGAGTACGTGATAGATCAAGCGATTTTAAATTAAGAATAAATACTATGATTATAGAATTTTTTAAAAAAATATTCGGCACACGGAACGATCGAGTAATTAAATTACTCAGTAAGAAGTTAAGTAGGATCAATATTCTTGAAGATGAGCTGACATTATTGAGTGATGAAGATTTTCCGTATAAGACCAATGAGTTAAAAAAAAGAATTAATCAAAATGAAAATTTAGATGATATTTTACCTGAAATGTTTGCTCTAGTAAGAGAGGCTGGCAGGCGTGTTTTAGATATGCGTCATTTTGATGTACAAATGGTTGGTGGCATGGTGCTGCACAATGGAAATATAGCAGAAATGCGCACAGGTGAAGGTAAAACCTTGGTGGCAACATTGGCAGTTAGTCTAAATGCGTTGTCTGGCCTAGGAGTTCATGTGATTACGGTAAATGATTATCTAGCTAAACGTGATGCGGAGTGGATGGGAAAAATTTATAGTTTCCTTGGATTGAGTACTGGTGTAATCGTTTCTGGAATGTCTATGGAAGAAAGAAAGGCAGCATATTTATGCGATATTACTTATGGAACAAATAATGAATTTGGTTTTGATTATCTTCGCGACAATATGGCTTTTAGTAAAGAAGGTCGTGTCCAAAGAGATTTAAATTTTGCTGTTGTAGATGAGGTCGACTCAATACTTATTGATGAAGCCAGAACACCTTTAATCATATCCGGTACGGTAGATGATAAATCGGATTTATACACCACTATAAACAAATTAGTTCCTAGTTTAATTGCTCAGGAAGTTGAAGATGGTCCCGGTGATTTTACTTTAGATGAAAAATCTAAACAGGCTTATCTTACTGAAGATGGACATGACCATATTGAACTTTTGCTAACACAGGAAGGAGTTATAGCTGAAGGGCAGGGTTTATATGACCCTGTTAATATAGGCACTCTTCACCATTTGAATGCGGCATTGAGAGCGCATCATCTGTTTCAGGATGATGTTGATTATATAGTCAAAGATGACGAAGTTGTTATTGTAGATGAATTTACTGGGCGAACTATGCAAGGTAGACGTTGGTCTGAAGGTTTGCATCAAGCAATAGAAGCAAAAGAAGGAGTGACTATTCAAAATGAAAATCAAACTTTAGCATCTATCACATACCAAAATTATTTTCGTCTATATTCAAAATTATCAGGCATGACAGGTACCGCTGATACCGAGGCTTACGAATTTCAAACGATATATGGACTTGAAGTTATTATTATACCAACACATATGCCTATGGTTAGAGATGATCAGAGTGATGTTATATTTTTGACGGCTAAAGAAAAATATGTAGCTATTATTGAAGATATAAAAGTATGCCAATCACGAGGTCAGCCAGTATTGGTTGGAACAGCATCTATCGAGGTTTCTGAATACCTTTCGAAATTACTTGATAATGAAAAAATTAAACATCAAGTATTAAATGCGAAGTTTCACCAAAAAGAAGCAGAAATTATTGCTCAAGCAGGTAGTCCGGGTATTGTAACAATCGCTACTAATATGGCGGGGCGTGGTACCGATATTATGCTTGGTGGAAATCTTGAAGTTGAAATTAAAGGCTTAACTAATTCAGATGAACACAAAGTAAATCTTCTTACAGAAAAATGGGATAGTAGACATAAACAGGTACTAGATAGTGGAGGACTGCATATAATTGGTACTGAGAGGCATGAGTCGCGACGTATTGATAATCAGCTTCGAGGACGTTCAGGACGGCAAGGTGACGCAGGCTCTAGTCGTTTTTATCTATCATTAGAAGATAACCTAATGCGAATATTCGCTTCAGAACGAGTGTCTGCAATCATGCAGAAATTGGGTATGGATGAAGGTGAAGCCATAGAATCGAAATTAGTATCACGGGCTATTGAAAATGCACAACGTAAAGTTGAAGCTCACAACTTCGATATACGTAAACACTTGCTTGATTTTGATGATGTAGCGAATGATCAAAGAAAAGTTATTTATCAACAGCGTAATGATTTACTTGAAGGCGAGACAGTCACTGAAGAAATAAGTGACATGCGATATGAAGTTATTGAAAATATTATTGAAGAATATATCCCTCATGGCAGTATGGATGAAATATGGGATGTCCGTGGATTGACGGATGCTCTACAAAATGAATTCGATGTGTCAGTAAATATTAAATCATGGTTAGATGAAGATAAATCTTTATATGAAGAAACATTACGAAAAAAACTTCATGCAACTCTAGAAAAGTTAGTTGAAGAAAAAGAGGAAATTATAACGCCTGACTTAATGAGGCGAATAGAAAAACAAATTATGCTCGATGTGCTAGATAGGCATTGGAAAGAGCATCTTGTAAATATGGACCACCTTAGACAAGGCATCCATCTTAGAAGTTTTGCCGCAAAAAACCCTAAGCAAGAGTACAAGCGTGAAGCTTTTGATTTGTTTTTACAAATGCTTGAAAATATTAAACATGATGTTGTCGTTTTTCTATATAAAGTTAATATTAGAGCTGAAGAAGATATAGAAGCAGCAGAGCAAAAAGAAAAAAAACAGGATATGAGTTTTAATCATCCAGCTGCAATTAGTAGTTTAAATGATGACCCGAAAATAAATGAAGCACCTGCCTATAAACCTTTTGTCAGGAAGACACCTAAAGTTGGGCGCAATGAACCTTGTCCTTGTGATTCAGGTAAAAAGTATAAACAATGTCACGGAAAACTGTCTTAAGAATAAGAACTATATTAATTTATAC
>CAJJDJ010000164.1 GCA_905182825.1 Thiotrichaceae bacterium UBA7359 | reverse complement strand
ATCACTTAATCTTAAAATCAATTGTTCTCTTATAAATTCTGCAGCAAAGAAACGTTCGTTTTTATTCGTAATTTGATCGTCAGGGTAAAGCGGTGGTGCTATCGGTAAATTTTCAATCAGTAGCGATTCTAGATTAGATAAGCCACTACCTTTTATCACTGACACAGGAATTATTTCTTTGAATTCAATATGATTTGAAACCATGTCGATAAATGATAAAAGCTGACTTTTATCATTTATTTTATCTACTTTATTAATTATTAAAAATAATTTATTTTTATTAGTGTCCTTTAATAATTCGACCACATTTTGATCAAATTCATTCCACTTCAATGCTTCAATAACAAATAAAACAATATCAATATGCTCTAGCGAGTGAGTGACCCCTCTATTCATATGTCGGTTCAAAGCTGATTTAGGTTGTTTTTGCAAGCCGGGAGTATCTATGAAAATAATCTGTGCTTTATTATCAGTTTTAATTCCTTGTAAATTCCAACGCGTAGTCTGAGGTTTTCTAGATACAATACTTAATTTCTGATCAATCATGTAGTTCAACAATGTTGATTTACCAACATTTGGTTTACCTATTATACTTACGTACCCTGTTTTAAAATTATTCATTAATACTAATCGAAAAAATTATTTTTCATAAGATTCCAACATTATTATTACTTGCTCCGCGACAGCTTGTTCAGCTTTTCGTTTGCTTTTGCCTATTGCAATAACAGTCTCATCAAATAGATCTATTTTACAAGATACTGTAAATTCTGGCTCATGTGATGATCCCGTTTCTGATAGAACTTGATAAATTGGAACCTGATGTTTACGAGACTGGAGATATTCTTGTAATTGTGTTTTCGCATCTTTTTTGATGTCTGATGGGTCAATATTTTCAAGATGAATTTTGTATAATTTGAGTATGAAGTTACGACACGATTCTATATCTGAATCAAGATAGACGGCCCCTATTAATGCTTCAAGAGTGTTAGCCAAGATAGAATCTCGTCGCCAGCCACCGCTTTTTAATTCCCCTATACCAAGCTTGATTTCATTCGATAATTCAATATGCCTACTTATCTCAGCAAGCTTTTCACCTTTAACCAAAGAGGCCCTTAATCTCGTCAGCTCGCCTTCTGATGCCGTTGGAAATTGTTGATAAATTATGTCAGCGATAACAAAACCAAGTATTGCATCTCCCAAGTATTCAAGTCGTTCATTGTTTTTATTTCCAATACTTCGGTGTGTTAGTGCTTGCACTAACAAATCATTATTAATGAACTGGTAATCTATATTTTTAATTATTCCGACACCTTTCCTGTCAGCTCGATAGTCTCATCAACATCCATCATCAGATACATATTATCAAAAAGCTTATTGCTTGCTTGAAATTTTACATTAAGGTATTTTTTCTTACCATTCTTTGATTTTTTAACATTCACATACTCTTTAACAGTAATATCATTAAATCTTTCAACATTATTCATCTCCATATTTTTGAGAAATACTCTTCGGACTTGTTTTGTTGTTTTTCTGTCACTTGGGATTCTGCTTAAAACGGATTTCATGCCACTCTGCACAGTAATGTATTCATTATATAAAGGAAATGCAGTTAATCCGAACAAAAGAAAACAGCCAAACATTCCTAACAATATGAAAATACCTAATACTGTCATACCTCTTTGCAGTTGTAATATATGTTTCATAAACGCCCCTATTTCATTCTTAATTTATTTGATCATCATACCAATTCGTTGAAAATCTATGCCACCATTTTTACTATCCCAATTCATCCAGATCATGAAAGCACGTCCAACAAGATTCTCATCTGGGACAAAACCCCAAAAGCGGCTGTCTTTACTGTTATCTCGATTATCACCTAAAACAAAATAATGACCATCCGGAACGACAACTTCAAGTTCTTGAGAGGGTCGTGTTGGTGATATCAAAATAGCATGGTCATCTTGTCCTAGATTTTCAGTTCTCAATGAAACTCCATCCATCATAAACCCAGAACCATAGGCGTCGTAGCGACCATCTGATTTCTGCATTATTGATATATCATTGATATATAATGTTTTATTATGGTATGCAATTTTATCTCCAGGCAAACCGATTATTCGTTTGATAAATGGTATGCTGGGGTCATCTGGATAACGAAATACCGCTATATCTCCGCGAGAAGGGATTTTATTTTTTATTATCATATTATGGAGAACAGGTAAGCGAAGACCGTAATCAAACTTATTGACTAAAATAAAATCACCAATTAATAACGTTGGCATCATAGAACCGGATGGAATTTTGAAAGGCTCAAAAATAAAAGATCGAAGAATTAAGACGATCAAGAAGATCGGGAAAAATGATTTTGCATATTCGACAAATATTGGTAGCTGCAAATATTCTGTATCGTTTGCATTTTTGCCACTTCTAGCTTTCTTTTCTCGTTGAGGAAGAAACACTAGACTATCGATAAGCCAAATAAGACCGCTGGCCATTGATAGAAATACTAATAAAGCTGAAAAATCAAAATTCATTTATCTTTCCCTATATGAAGAATTGCCATAAAGGCGGATTGAGGTATCTCTACTGAACCGAATTGTTTCATACGTTTTTTACCTGCTTTTTGTTTTTCTAATAGTTTACGTTTACGAGAGATATCCCCACCATAGCATTTCGCCGTTACATTCTTTCTCATCGCTTTAACTGTTTGTCTTGCCAATACCTTAGAGCCTATCGCGGCTTGTATTGCCACTTCATACATTTGACGAGGTATAAATTCCTTCATTTTCTCAGTAAGGACGCGACCCCTGCTTATTGATTGATCTTGATGGACGATACAAGAAAGCGCATCTACGCGTTCATTATTTATCAGAATGTCAAGTTTAACCAATTTTGCTGCTTCATAACGATTAAAAGTATAATCAAAAGAAGCAAATCCCCTACTAACAGACTTAAGTCTATCAAAGAAATCAAGAACGACCTCACTCATAGGCAATTCAAACGAGAGAGATATTTGTTTTCCTAGATATTGCAATTTTTTCTGTACGCCACGTTTTTCTATACATAAGTTTATGACATTACCTAAATATTCTTGTGGAACTAGTATGTCCGCAGTGATTATAGGTTCACGTATTTCAAGGATTTTATTCTGCGGTGGTAGTTTAGCTGGATTATCTATGCTGATGGTTTCATTAGCTGATGTAAGAATTTCGTAGATTACTGTAGGTGCTGATATTATTAAACCAAGACCATATTCTCTCTCTAATCGTTCTTGAACAATCTCCATG
>CAJJDJ010000163.1 GCA_905182825.1 Thiotrichaceae bacterium UBA7359 | reverse complement strand
GTCCACTGATTTTCGAGAGCAATTTATCTTTGTAGTTGAACAATTAAATAATTTTTCACTAGCTTATTTACATGTCATGGATGGCTTGGCTTTTGGTTTTCATGAGCAAGGTGAAGCTATGACTCTCGCAGATTTTCGAAAGGTATTCAAAGGTACTCTAATGGGTAATTGCGGATATACTCTAGAAACTGCAGAAGAAGCCATCAACAAACAATATGCTGATTTGATCGCATTCGGACGGCCATTTATTAGTAACCCTGATTTAGTTGAACGTTTCACAAATGATTGGCCCTTATCTGAGGAAGGACCAGCAGGAATTTGGTATGCCTCTAGTGAAGAAGGCTATATTGATTTTCCCGCATATCAGAAAGAGTCATAAACGTTTATTTTTTTTAAATATAAAATTAATAAGCAAGAAAATAAAAATTGCTATTTCAGTATCTGATAGTGTTGTATAGAAAATAGTGCCATAAAACTAAGTTGTTCTTATTCAAACATCCATTTATCCCAATAGGGTGGTGTTTCAAAATATCCTTGCATGTAGTCAACAAAACTTCTGATTTTGACGGACAGATGCTTGCGGTGAGCATAAACCAAATTGATGGGTAATGGTTTGGGTTCAAATTCTTCTAACACAGGCTTGAGCCTACCTGATTGAATATCAAGTCCAATCATATAAGACGGTAGTTGTATCAGACCGCTACCATTTATTGCTGCGACGCGAAGTGAATCTGCGATATTAGAGGTCAAATAGTCGCTCTTGATATCAAACTCTGTTCTTACACCATTTATATTGAAAGTCCAATGTGGCGTGAAGATAATATTGTTGGAAGTTACTAAACAAACATATTTCTTTAATGCTTCTGGCGTTTGTGGAGTGCCATTTTCTTTTAGATATTCCGGAGAGGCACAAACAATCAATCGGCTAGATGATATTTTCAATGCAACAACACTCGAGTCTTCAAGTTCTCCGACGCGAAAAGCAAGATCCATGCCCCTATCGATTAAGTTCTCAAAATCATCTGAAAGATTTAATTCGATGGAGACTTTTGGATATTGATATTTATAACCTTTAATTGCTCTAGCAATATGAAAAGACCCAAAGGACGGTAATGACATAATACGTAGCGTACCAACAGGTTTGTTTTGCAATTCAGAGACAGACTGCTCCGCTTCTTCAACTTCAGTTAATATGTCAATAACTTTTTTGTGATAAGTACTACCCACTTCAGTAAGGCTGAGTTGTCTTGTCGTTCTATTGATAAGCCTTGCACTCAAATTGTTTTCTAAATCACGGATGAATTTTGAACACATGGTATTAGATATATCTAACTCTTCAGCAGCAGCAGCGAAGCTACCGAGCCTCGCGACTGCGGCAAACACTCTCATACTAGTTAATCTATCCATTGGTATGCACCTGATTATGCCTTTTTTGGAATAAGTTTATGAACAAAAATACTGTTGTGTAAGAGAGATATCCTATCTATATTTATTGCAACGCACAAACCCAGATTAACTAATAGGAGTTTCAATCATGAAAAACATGAGATATCTAATTCTACTATCAATATTACTTTTAAATTCAAGCTATGGACTAACTAATACGCTAAAAATTGTCGATTTGGGAATGATTGATTCTTTATGGGTTATCAATTATAACAATGATAATACAATGAGTTTAGTTAATTTATATACACATGACGCAATGGTATTCCCACCGAGTAGTGAAATCCTTGAAGGCCCCATAGCCATTACTAATTATTTGAATAACTTAAGGGAAGCAGGTTTTAACGAATATTCTATTTCAAATGTTGATACGCAAGTTAGAGAAAGTACAGCATATACAACAGCGCTTTGGGAAGCGATAAGAATTGGCGTTGATGGTAATAAAATTAAGCTTGATGGAAATATCACTAATGTTTTAGAAAGACAAAATGACGGTAATTGGAAAATCAAACTCCAGAGTTGGAACTAATTATAAATTCAACACACAAGGATGTGTTCTTTTGAGTTTATTTAATAATCAATATGACGGCCTTTGGCATAGCTTCATTATTAACGCTGATGATAAAAAACAGATACAATACCGTACTTATTCTGTGTGCTAGTAATTTTTTCCAAAAAAATGGTCTAGTAGGAAACATTACCTTTTCCGTAAAATTTAAGGGATATTTTCCTGAATTTAATTGTCTACAATGATTAAACACAAAAAACAAGAGTCTTATATGTCTGTTATTTCTGAATTCCATCGACTCCAATCATATATTGGAAAGCATATTGTCGGCCAAAAACAACTGGTCAACCGTTTATTGATTGGCTTGTTAGCTGATGGTCACTTACTCGTAGAAGGTGCACCGGGTCTGGCGAAGACACGAGCGATCAAAGTTTTGGCCGATGGGATCGAAGGTGATTTTCACCGTATTCAATTTACGCCGGATCTATTACCTGCTGATTTAACCGGCACTGAAATCTATCGTCAACAAGAAGGCAGCTTTGTCTTTCAACAGGGACCTTTGTTTCACAACTTGGTGCTTGCTGATGAAATTAATCGTGCACCGGCCAAGGTTCAGTCAGCTCTATTAGAAGCAATGGCCGAACGACAAATCACCGTTGGTAAAAAAACATATACTTTGCCTGGTTTGTTTTTGGTGATGGCAACACAGAACCCTATCGAACAGGAAGGCACCTATCCACTACCCGAGGCACAGCTAGATCGATTTCTGATGCATGTGACGATAGATTATCCTAGTGCTGAAGAAGAATATAATATTTTGAAGCTGGCAAGGGCTGAAGCGAAACAGTCATCAGAGGCTGAGGTGATGATACCGATAAAACAGCAGGATATATTCACCGCCCGTGATGAAGTTTTGTCACTTTATATGGCGGATAATATTGAACAGTATTTATTACAAATTGTTCTCGCAACTAGAAATTTAAGTGTCTATGGGGATGATCTTAATCAGTGGTTGCAATATGGTGCCAGTCCACGAGCGACTATTACCTTAGATAGATGTGCGCGTGCTCATGCATGGTTGCAACAACGTGATTATGTCGGACCTGAAGATGTTCAAGCTGTTGCTCATGAAGTGTTACGCCATCGTTTGATCTTAAATTATGAGGCGGAAGCAGAGGGCATTACGACCGATACCGTAATATCAGAGTTAATATCACGCATCGCTGTACCCTGAGTATACTTGAAATGGCTGTAGCCTCTGAAGAAATTTCAACACCGGCGAATATCACAATGGCACGTTTGATCGCCTTGAGTAAAAAAAGTCGTGGTTTGTCACTTAAATCCGGATTAATTGGCGCGCTGCAAGCGGGCGATTATCAGTCGGCCTTTAAAGGACGGGGTATGGAGTATGATGAATCAAGACTATATCAACCCGGTGATGATATTCGAAATATCGATTGGCGAGTAACAGCGCGTACGGGTAAAGCGCATACAAAACTATTTCGGGAAGAACGTGAACGTCCAGTTCATCTTTGGCTGGATTTTAGAGCGCCTATGTTTTTTGCGACTCGTGGAAAATTTAAGGCGGTTATTGCGGCTGAACTTGCTAGTTTATTTGCATGGACTGCGCAAAGACAAGGCGATCGTGTAGGTGGTATTGTATTTTCTGATACAGTTCATCACGAATTAAAACCGCAACGTGGAAAATCTGCAGTACTAAGACTTATCAAACAGATGGTTGAGCATCCCAGTTGGCAACAGCCTGAGAGTAATGAAGAAAATCAACAGGGCTTGTTACACTCGTTAATCAATCTGCGTCGACTGGTAAAGCCCGGCAGTATGGTCATCTTATTGAGTGACTTTCGAGGACTTGATGAAGATTGCCGCTCTCATCTTATTCGTATGCGACAGCATAATGAAGTGATTATGGTACATATATATGATTGGCTAGAAGAGTATTTGCCACCGGCCGGAAATTATAGGATTACAAATGGAAAACAAGAATTAGAATTTGATACATATAATCAAGATTTCATAGATGTTCACACCAATAAATTTAATACACACAAAGAATTATTAACAAAAACGGCACGATCGTGTCACATGAATTATCTTTGTTGCCGTACTGAAGATGACCCTGAAAAAGTTATAAAAGAGGGTCTTCGATCCAGATGATGCAGGACACTGATTCAGCGAGTTTGCCGTTGCGTGACATCCATTTACCTGACCCTGTTTCATTGTGGCCACTTGCATCGGGATGGTGGATATTAATGATATTTTTTTTCATTTTTGTATTGTCAACAATACATTTAATTCGACGTTATCGTAATCATAAAATATCTGCGTTGTATTTAGCTAAACAAGAATTAGAAAGAATAAAAACTGATTTTAGTATCAGCCAAAATAAATCAAACTTGATAAAAGAACTGTCGGAATTAATTCGACGTTTGAGTATCAGTGTTTTTCCTCGTAAGGAATCTGCAGGATTGACTGGGGAAGAGTGGTTGAAGTTTCTAGATCAATATTCAAATAATAATGAATTTGGTAATGGTATAGGCCGTGTTTTGATTGAAGCGCCATATCAAGCTAACCCGAGATTTGATAGTAATGAATTGATTGCTTTAATTTCAACCTTGGTTGACAAATTTGGTGAACGTAAGGATGACAAGAAATGATTCATTTTGAATGGCCTTGGATGGCAGCGTTACTACCTTTACCATTAATTATTCGTTTTCTATTTCCGCCTGTCGAAGTAGTCAATGAAGCGGCCCTGCGCGTTCCATTTCTGACAGAATTCAGCATGCATTCTAATGATGGTCATCATCTCAACGTTAAATATAGGTTGATCTGGATTGCTATTATAGTCTGGTTTTGCCTGATCATTGCGGCGATGCGTCCACAATGGTTAGGTGATTTTATTGAGATACCAAGAAATGGTCGTGACCTCATGTTGGCAGTTGATCTGTCAGGTAGCATGGAAGTGGAAGACTTCATAATAAAAGGTGACAAAGTTGATCGTTTAACGGCAACAAAATATGTTGCAGGGGAGTTTATTCAACGACGAGTAGGTGACCGACTTGGATTGATTTTGTTTGGTGAAAAGGCTTATTTACAAACACCTTTAACTTTTGATCGTTTAACAGTTAAAACCTTGTTGTATGAATCTGCAATAGGCTTGGCAGGAAAATCTACGGCAATTGGTGATGCGATTGGTTTGGCAGTCAAACGATTGCGTGAAAAAGATGACAAAAGCCGAGTATTAATACTCTTAACCGATGGGGCAAATACGGCAGGTGAGGTCGAGCCGCTGGCAGCAGCTGAATTAGCGGCTCGAGAAAAATTGAAAATTTATACGATCGGTATCGGCGCAGATGAAATGGTTATGCGCTCAATCTTTGGCTCGCGACGTGTGAATCCATCCGCAGATCTCGACGAAA
>CAJJDJ010000162.1 GCA_905182825.1 Thiotrichaceae bacterium UBA7359 | reverse complement strand
GAATCTCTAGGACCCAAAGTATTTTCTTCATAACCTCTCAGAGTACGTGGCCCGCCAGCATAAAAATTTTCAAAGAAGGGTAATTCTTCTGAACTACCATAACCATCCCCGTAACCAAACTTACCACCTAGCGCCAATATAAAATCTTCGTTGTATAAATCCTTAAACCACCTGCCCTCATAATTGATTTTGTAATATTCGAGAGAGTTACCAAAGCTAGGCATTGATATGGTTCCGTTTATTCGTTGATAAACACCCTTATCAGGTAAAATAGCCTTGTTTCTTGTGTCATAAGCAAAATTCATTGCGAATTTTAAAATATCGTACTGATTACCATTTTTAGCTATAAAGTCATTAATCTGAACTGAGACAACATTCGATGTACTAATCTGTGTGTTTGCATATCCCAACGAAGACGCTAATGTATTATGCTCGCTAACAGGAAGTGACAGCCCAAATGACGCACCATATTCTTTCGTTTCAAAAGCTGCCAAGTTGGCATCTTCCGCATTTGATTCTCGATAATAAACATCATATGCACTACCGATACCATCGTCTGTGAAATAAGGGTTCATATAGCCTAAAGAGTAACGTGTATTAACATCACTATTGTTAAACGCGAACTGAACACGATTACCAGATCCAAATATATTATCTTGAGAAATTGTAGTATTAAATATTAATCCTTGTGTCTGAGAGAAACCTACACCCGCACCTAATTGCCCACCCGAACGTTCTTCAACTGTATAATTAACATCAACCTGATCAGTAGTTCCCTCAACCGCAGGAGTTTCAACGTTAACTTCTTCGAAAAAACCCGTTCTCATCAATCGCTGTTTACCTCTTTTAACCTGTGTAGTCGAAACCCAAGCACCTTCTTGTTGACGCATTTCACGCCTTAATACGGTGTCTTTTGTTTTTGCATTTCCGGAGAAATTAATACGCCTGACATAAACACGTTTACCTGGGTCCACGTAAAACGTTATCGAAACCGTCTTCTCTTCCTTATTGATTTCCGGTATCGAATTGACATTTGCGAATGAATAACCTGCTGTACCTAACTTTTCAGTAATCAACTTAGTACTGTCGGTTATTTTTTTACGTGAAAAAAGTTCACCTGATTCTATGGAAATTAATTCAAACATATCTTTTTCTGGGAATATGTATTCACCAGCAAGTTTTATTTCCGTGACAGTATATTGCTTACCTTCTGTTATATTGATCGTAATATAAATATTTTTCTTGTCTGGTGTTATTGAGACTTGTGTCGAATCAAGATTAAAGTTTAGATAGCCGCCATCTAAATAAAATGAACGTAATGTTTCAAGATCTCCTGATAATTTTTGCTTTGAATACTGGTCGTTATCTGTGTAGAAAGATAACAGGCCTGTAGTACTCAGTTTAAATTCTTTTAATAATTTTTTTTCAGTATAAATGGAATTACCGACTATATTTATCTTCTTGATCTTGGCAGCAAGCCCCTCCGACACCTCAATTAATATACTTACGCGATTATTATCGAGCTCAGTCACTGTAGAGTTAATTTTGACTGCATATTTACCATTTGAATAATACTGACGTTGCAATTCTGTCTTGACCTGATCTAATGTTGACTGAACAAACACTCTTCCTTCAGCAAACCCAAATTGCTTAAGATTTTCTAACAAATCTTCAGTCGGCATATCTTCATTGCCCGACATAGAAATGGACCCGATAGAGGGTCTTTCTTTTATTATGAGGACAAGATTATTACCATCTCTTTCTAGCTTAACATCGTCAAAAAAACCAGTTTTAAACAAAGCCTTGACCGCTTCAGATGAGCGAGAGTCATCAAATATATCACCCACCTTCATTGGCAGATAATTAAACACTGTTCCTGGTGTAATACGTTCCAATCCTTCAACGCGAATATCATTAATCAAAAATTCTTGTGCTGCTTGTGGTTGCGCAAGTAATAATAATGATAGCATTAAAATATGAAGTGACTTGTTAATTATAAAGTGCATGTGATTATTATTTATTATTTTAATTTATTTATCCCAATAACCGGACAATATCAGTATAAAAAGCAATACTCATTAATCCTAATAACAAAACTATTCCAATCTTTTGTCCAAATATTTGTATCGCCTCAGGAACCGGTTTTCTTATGATCGACTCTACGATGTAATACATTAAGTGCCCACCATCCAATAGAGGGACAGGCAACAAATTAAGCACACCTAGACTGACGCTTACTATGGCCATAAAACTAATAAAAGCAAGTAGTCCGATCCCAGCAGATTGACCTGCATATTGAGCAATACTAACCGGACCACTCAAATTTTTCACCGAGGCATCGCCAACCAACATTCTACCAAGTACTTGAAGAGTTAGCACTGACATTTCCCAAGTCTTTTTTATTGACTTTAATAGAGCATACTGTATCTGATAACTCTCTACTACAAAATAAGAATCAAATAAACCATCAGCAACATATGCTGCAGCACCAATACGCCCAATAATAGTCCCACCAGATTGAATACTATCTGGGATTACTTCAATATTAACTATGTTATCACTTCGTAGCAATTCAACGCTGATTTTTTCACCTGGATTATTACGAATAAATTCAACCCATTGAGTCCATGATTTAGTCAATTTTCCATTAACGGCAATTATTTCATCATGCTCAAGTAAACCACTTTTTTCAGCCGCACCACCTGACAATATTTTTCCAATAATTGCAGGGATTTTTAACTTAACAACACTCATACCGAGAGCCTCAAGTAATTTACCTTCTGCCATTTCATTTATTGAAATTTGAGACAAGTCAATTTCTATATCCCGTTTCAATCCATCTTTTCCAATTACAATTAAATTGATAACATCCTGATTAACAGTGTGTTTAACTAAGATATCAATGGCAGCAGCCCAAGTTAACGTTTTATTATCATTGATTGAAATTATCTCCTGACCAGACTTCAATCCGGCACTGTCACTAATAGACATGAACTCAATTTCTCCAATGATCGGCTTTAAGCCACTTACACCGACAACAAATATTATCCAATAAGCAAACACCGCGAAAATAAAATTAAAAATAGGCCCTGCTGAGACGATAGCGAATCGTTGCCATAATGGTTTAAAATTAAATGATCGAGGTAATTCTTCTTTATTCACCTGGCCTTCTCGCTCATCCAACATTCTCACATAACCACCTAAAGGTAGTGCGGCGATAACAAATTCAGTATCATCTTGACCTATTGTTTTTTTATATATCGTTCGACCAAAACCTATTGAAAATCGTAATATTTTCACATCAAAATATCTAGCCACCCAATAATGGCCAAGCTCATGAAATGTAATTAACACGCCAAGTGCAACAATAAATGCAGCGATTGATTGCAAAATGTCTATCATGCGGCAAGTCCATTTATAGTCGTCAGCGCTTCATCTCTTGCTGCTTGATCATCACTAAGAATGTCATCAAGAGAAGTAGCTTCGCTATACATCACGTTTTCCAAAACTGTTTCAATAACACGAGCAATATCAGTAAATCGAAGTCGTTTATGTAGGAACTGATTTACTGCAACTTCATTAGCCGCATTTAATATGGCGCTGGTCGTTCCTCCTTGTTCCATAGCTTCACGAGCTATCCTCAGACAAGGGAAACGTTGTTCATCAGGTCTTATAAAATCAAGCTGTGCAATATCAAACAAATCAAGTCTTTCAACACCCGCATCAATTCTATTTGGCCAAGCTAATCCATATGCAATTGGTGTGCGCATATCCGGATTGCCTAACTGAGCTAATACTGAGCCATCAGTATATTCGACCAAAGAATGTATAACGCTTTGTGGATGAATAACTACTTGTATGCATTTCGTCTGTGTATGAAACAACCAGCATGCTTCTATAACTTCCAAACCTTTATTCATCATCGTCGCAGAATCGACCGATATTTTTCTTCCCATCACCCAATTTGGATGTGCACAGGCTTGCTCAGGAGTCATAGAAGAAAGTTGTTCTAATGGCGTAGTTCGAAATGGCCCACCTGAGGCAGTAAGTAATATTTTCTTGACTCCCAGTTTTTCAATTCCAGTACTGAAATCAACTGGCATACACTGGAAAATGGCATTGTGCTCACTGTCAATGGGTAATAATTCAGCATTATTCTCTCGTACAGTGTCCATAAATAATTGACCTGACATGACCAGTGCTTCCTTATTAGCAAGCAGCACACGTTTTCCGGCTTTTGCAGCACCAAGCGTTGGCAATAATCCTGCAGCACCAACAATCGCAGCCATCACATAATCAACATCAAACAGTGTTGCCACCTTTAACAAGCCATCTACACCACTTAGAACAGTCACGTCTGGTGCCCTGTTTTTTAGGTCTTGTTCCAAGCGTAATGCCGAATCATCATCAACCATCACAGCAAATTCTGGTTTATGTTTTATACATTGTTCACTTAATTTATCCAGATTAGTGTTTGCCGTTAATGCCATAACTTTATATTTATCAGCGTGGCGAGAAATAACACTCAACGTATTAACACCGATACTACCCGTGGAACCAAGAATTGTAATCCTTTTCATATTCCGATACCTAAATTTACAATACCAAAAACAAATACTGGAGCCGCAGAAGTTAAACTGTCTATTCTATCCATCACTCCACCGTGTCCTGGTAAAATAGAACCGCTATCTTTGATATTTGCTTCACGCTTCACCATGCTCTCCATTAAGTCACCAATTATTGATATTGAGACTGTCAAAATAGATAAACCAATTAATGTTACACCTTTATTTAGCGTCTGATCTGAAACAATAACATACGCTAATGCTATAATAATGCCCGCTATAATACCGCCAACACTGCCTTCCCACGTTTTTCTAGGACTAACTTGACTTGCGAGTTGTCGTTTACCCCATTTTTTACCTACAAAATAGGCTGCTGTATCAGCACCCCAAATGAGCAACATTAGAAACATGATCAATGAAGCACCATTTTCAGGAAAAGATTTTAGAACGGTCAAACTTACCCACATTGGAATAAGCAGAAAGAATCCCATGGCAAGCAATATTAGAGATGATTTAGGCAATAATTTACAACGATTTTGATATGAAAAAATCAAAAACACTGCAATAATCCAATAGATGACACCACTAAAAATAACATTTTCATATAACTTGCTATCACTAACCGAATACAAACCAACTAATATTAGTAAAGACATCAAACTATATGTGTATTGATATTTTTTACTTGGTTTACAAAGTCCAGCCCATTCCCAAGCTCCTATTGCCACAAAAATAGCAACCAAAACAGAAAACCATAACGTTTCAAGTAAAAAAATAGTCGCTATAACAATCGGTATCATTATTGCGGCTGTAATGATTCTTTGTTTAAGCATTCTTATTCATTAATTTTGAGTCCTTTCAATTTGTTCAGATGTCTTGCCGAAACGTCTTTGGCGCTTAGAGAACCAATCTATTGCGATATCGAATTGCTTTGCATCAAAATCTGGCCAGAGTGTTTCAGTAAAATAAAGTTCGGTATATGCTGTTTCCCACAAAAGATAATTACTAATCCGTTGTTCTCCTCCAGTACGAATGAACAGGTCAGGATCTTTGTGAACTGCTAACGATAATTTATTACTAATGACTGTTTCATCAACATCCTCAATAGACATTGAATTTGATTCGATATCTTTAGCAATTGAATGATAAGCCTGAACAATATCCCAACGACCACTATAATTAGCCGCAATATTCAGGCACAGACCATTATTCGAGGATGTTAGTAATTCAGATTCATTAATAGAATCTTGTAACTGACCGCTAAATGTTGAGCGATCACCTATAAAGTTTAATTTAACATTATTCTTATGTAAATCTTTTACTTCTGAGTGCAAGGCCGATATAAATAAATTCATTAATAAATCAACCTCGCTTTGAGGTCTCTGCCAATTTTCACGACTAAAGGCATAAACTGTGATTGTATTTAATTTTATTTTGACCGAATGTTCGATGAGATTTCTAAGTGTCTTTACGCCTGCCCGATGTCCCGCAACGCGTGGCAGTCTTCTTGATTTTGCCCATCTACCGTTACCATCCATGATAATTGCAACATGTTCAAGTTCGGTGATTTTAGACGTAGCTTTCATGCAAAAATGAGCTAACTAACTATTGATAGATGATTATTGTGAATTATATGGGTTAAATGTCACTTAAATTATTCAAAATTTAAATCTCAAGCATTTCTACTTCTTTTTTTTCCAAATTCTTATCAATCAATGCAATGTGTTCATCCGTTAATTTTTGAATACGTCCCTCTGCCTTTCGATCGACATCTTCCGTGATTGTTTTTTCTTTTACCATATCTTTGCACGAAGAATTAGCATCACGTCTAATATTACGAATTGCAACGCGGGAGTGTTCTGCCTCACCACGAACAACCTTAATTAAATCCTTGCGTC
>CAJJDJ010000161.1 GCA_905182825.1 Thiotrichaceae bacterium UBA7359 | reverse complement strand
AGTATGCGCAAGAAAATTCAAATATTTATGACTTGGGTTGTTCTCTTGGAGCAGCAAGCCTGGCAATGCAACAAGGTTTAAAAACCAAAATGTGCAAAATGATCGGGATTGATAACTCGCCGGCAATGATTGACCTGTGTAATAAAAATATTTCCCAATACACGAAAGACAATAAGATACATTTTGAGCTTAGTGACATTCTACAATCGACGATAAAAAATGCTTCTATTGTGGTTATGAATTTCACCTTACAGTTTGTTCCTTTAGATAAGCGTTTGTCGCTGATAAATAAAATTTATGAGGGTCTATTACCGAGTGGCGTTTTAATTTTATCTGAAAAAATTTTATTTGATGATGAAACAGAAAATAATACTATGTATGAATTACATCATCATATGAAGGCACTTAATGGGTATGAGCAGCTTGAGATTGCTAATAAACGGGATGCTCTTGAGAAAGTATTAATACCTGAAACATTGAACGATCATCAAGAACGTATTAAAAAAGTCGGATTTGAATATTCGGTTGTTTGGTTGAAATGCTTGAACTTTGTTTCTCTGATAGCAAAAAAATAATATTTTATCGAAATGAATCATAAAAACCTGTTAGAAGTTCTTGCAGATAACTCGATGCAATATTGGGCTGTGTTATTAGAAAAACAACTGGACGTGTATTTTGATGATATGAATCATGGTGATTATTCTAAATGGCAATTGGCTATTAATAGCCTTCCGTCATTGGAACCATCGAGTATAGTTCTAAATACAGACTGCATAACAATCGGTGATCAAAAAGATTCCTCTGAAGATATCATTACCGTTTTAGAACAGCAGTTAAAAATATTAATGCCATGGAGAAAAGGTCCGTTTAGTTTATTTGGTATAAAAATTGATGCCGAGTGGCGGTCGAATTTGAAATGGTCTCGATTGGCAAAACATATTCGCCCATTAAAAGGACGAATGGTTTTAGACGTTGGCTGTGGTAATGGTTATTACGGTTGGCGTATGCTGGGTGAAGAGGCAAAGCATGTGGTTGGACTGGATCCAACCTTACTATTTTATATGCAATTTAATGCGATAAAAAAATATGTGCATGAGGCTCACATTCATATTTTACCTTTTGGCATACAGAAACTACCGGAATTCGCATTAAATTTTGATACTGTGTTTTCAATGGGAGTGATCTATCATCGACGGAATCCTATTGAACATCTTAAACAGTTGAAAAGATGTTTAAAAAGTAATGGTGAATTGATATTAGAAACCTTAATTATCGAAAGTGATAAAAATGAGGTGCTTAAGCCTAAAGGCCGTTATGCAAAAATGAATAATGTCTGGGCAATCCCGAGCACTTTGGCCTTAATCGATTGGGCAGAGCAGGCTGGCTATCATAATGTTCGAATAGTTGATGTGGCTAATACGACAAGTGAAGAACAACATAGAACTGAATGGATGCGATTTGAATCTTTATCTGATTTTTTGAATATACAAGATAATACTAAAACGATAGAAGGGTATTCGAGACCGAGGCGAGCTATTGTCTTGGCGGAAAAACCTTAAATGATCTTTAGCAATTGAATATTTAGCTGGGAGTCTCACGACTGATGAGTAAACAATTCATTTATTTTCTTTTTTCTATATTATTGACTCCTAATGTCATGGCTGTAGAATTTTTTTATTCAGAAAAACATAACTTTACCGTTGAGAAAGTGGTTGCTGGCTTAGAAAATCCATGGTCTATTGATTTTATGCCGGATGGAGCTATATTAATAGTTGAACGTCCTGGTCGTCTACGTATTTTTGATAATAGTAAACTATCCTTACCACTAAAAGGCTTGCCTAGATTTGAGGCTAAAGGACAGGGTGGTTTACTCGATATTGCATTGGATCCAGATTTTATAGATAACAAAATACTTTATTTATCTTATTCGGGTGCCAAAGGTAGTTCATTAGGGACAGAAGTGGTCAGTGCTAAATTAATCGGAGATCGATTAACTGATTTAAAAATACTCTTTAAAGCCTTACCAAAATCACGTGGAGGCCACCATTTTGGCTCGCGTCTATTAATTACAAAAAAAGGAGAATTATTTGTTACGCTTGGTGATCGTGGTGACAAAGAACGGGCCCAGAATACGAATGATCATGCAGGTTCATTAATACGTATTAATAAAGATGGAACGATACCTAAAGACAATCCTTTTGTTGGCAATTCAAGCACAAGAGATGAAATCTACACTTATGGAAATAGAAATATGCAAGGTATCGCCATGCATCCTGAAACTAATGATATTTGGACGATAGAGCATGGGCCTCAAGGTGGCGATGAATTGAATTTAATGAAGCCGGGCGTTAATTATGGTTGGCCAGTTATTACGTATGGGGTTAATTATGTTATTGGTACAAAAATAGGCGAGGGAACAGCGAAAGCAGCTATGGCACAGCCTATTCACTACTGGGTACCTTCAATAGCAACATCAAGTCTATTATTTTATACGGGTGACAAGTTTTCTAATTGGCAGAATAATGCATTTGTTAGCTCGCTTGTCTTCGGACAAATGGCAAGATTAACTATAAAAAATAATAAAGTAATCAGTGAAGAACGTTTATTAAAAGGAGAATTTGGACGAATAAGAGAAGTGCAACAAGGATTAGATGGTTTTCTTTACTTTATTACAGATGATTCCGACGGATCTTTATACAGAATCAAGCCAGTTAAATAATTTATTTGTTGATGACCACTTGATTGGGGTCATCAACGTATATTAAGGGAAAACATCGTTATCTTTTAATCTTCTCGATTGTTTATTTCGAGTAGATGATAGCCAAACTGAGTCTTAACTGGACCGTGAACTACGCCTAAATCACCACTAAAGACAACATCGTCGAATTCTTTTACCATTTGACCTGGACCAAATTCTCCTAGGTCACCTCCTTTTTTACCAGAAGGACAACTTGAATTCTCTTTTGCGACTTCGGTGAAGTCAGCGCCGTCCTCAATTTGTTTTTTGAGTGTACTGCATAATTCTTCGCTGTCTACTAATATGTGTCGTGCGCGCGCTTTAGCCATTATGT